>WHUD01000239.1 GCA_009377385.1 Actinophytocola sp. | reverse complement strand
GGCGTTGGTCGACGCGGAGCTGGTGTGCGCGGGCGCCAGGGGATTTGCCCCCGCGCACGACTTGGTCTCCGAGACCGTGCGGGACGACCTGGCGCCGGTGGACCGGGCGCGGCTGCACGGGTTGCTCGCCCATGCGCTGGCCGGTGACCGGTCGGCGTCCGGGGAGCGGGCGCGGCACCTGGCGGGTGCCGGTGACCGGACCGCGGCGGCAGCGGCCTACGCGGTGGCCGCGCGGGAGCGGCTGGACCACTTCGCGAACCGGGAGGCGGAGCAACTGGCCGAGCAGGGCCTCGCGCTGGACCCGGACGAGCAGGCGCGGGCGGATCTGCTCGACGTGCGGGCGGAAACCCGGTTCCGCGCTGGTGACCCGGCGGCCGCGCGCTCGGACTTGCGCGAGGCGCTGGTGCTGGTGCCGAACGGGCCGGTCCGCGCCCGGCTGCTGACCAAGCTGGCGAGCGTGCTCTCCGGGACGGACGATCTCGTGCACGCCGCGAACCTGGTCGATCTCGCGCTGACCGAGGCGGGCGACGATCCGGCCGCCCGCGCCAAAGCCCTCACCGCAGGCGCCATCATCGACATGAACCTGGAACGCGAGCAGCGGTCCCGAGAACGCTACGACGAGGCGCTCGCGCTGTTCCGCCAGGTGGGCGACGCCAGAGGTGTCGCCGACATCCTCGACGGCAGAGCCATGGCGGTGTTCATGGCAGGCGAGATCGACGCCGCCATCGATGCGTTCGGGCAGGCGGCGCAGCTGTTCGCCGACTCGGGCAACCTCCTCCGGGTGGTGACGCCGCGCTCCACGCGCGGGCACGCGCTGCTCTTCGCGGGCAGAGCAGACGACGCCGTCCCCGACATCGCGCAGGCACTGGAGCTCGCGGAGTCGCTCGGGTACGCGGAGGGCGAGGCGTTCACGCGCTGGCACTTCAGCGAGGCCCTGGTCGCGCTCGGGCGAGCCGACGACGCCGTCGCGATGGCCCGGCGCGCGGTGGCCGTCGCGACCCGGGTCGGGCACCGGGGCTGGACCGCCACCGCACATCGGGCGCTGGGGATCACGCTCGCGGCGGCCGGTGACCTGGCCGATGCGGAGGCGGCGTTCCGGCAGATGCTGGAGCACAGCACGCATTTCCCGCTGTTCCAGTGCTGGGCGCACGCCCGGCTCGCGCTGGTGCTCACCGACACCGGGCGGCTCGACGAGGCCGCCGAACACGTCGACATCGCCGTCGTCACTGGGCCGCCGCTCGGCCACTACGAAGCCAGACTCGCGGCGTGCGCGCTCGCCGTCCGCCGCGCCCAGCCGGACGCACCAGCGCTCGTGGCCGACGCCATCCGGCACGCAGAGTCCGGCGGCCACCACGCCAGCCTCGCCCTGCTGCGGCAGTTGCTCTAGCCGGGCCTGGTCGGCACCGCGGCTGGTGGTGGCCGGGTCTGGCTGCCCGGCCGCCACCGATGCCGTCTACGCAGCTATGACTCGGGCCGCTGCTGCAACAGCGCCACAACCTCCGCGAACCGACTGTCGATCTTCTTGTCGAGCGAGTCGAACTTCTCGGCGAGCTTCGCGTCGAGGGCATCGACTCTGCTATCCAACGAGTCGACGCGCGCGTCCAGCGAGCCGACCTTGTCACTCAGCGAGTCGAGCTTCTGCCCATGCTCCGCCAACGTCGCGGAATGCTCCTTGAGAGTCGCGGTGTGCTGTGCAAGCGTCGTGGATTGGTCCTTGAGAGTCGCGGTGTGCTGTGCAAGCGTCGCGGTGTGCTCCGAAAGCACAAGCCCCTGCTCGGCGACAACGCCGACCAGATTGTCGACCTTTGCATCTAGCCTGTTCAGCTTCGCGCCCTGCTCGAGCTGTGTTTGACGCAGCGCATTGATCACGTGCTGGTTGGCCCTTACTGCTGCATGCACGTTCGACACATCCCGATCCGCAGCACGAGCGAGCACCAGTGCTTCGGCTGCATCACTTGTAGCGATGCGCATCTGGTCTTCGAGTGTGCTCACTCGCGATTCGAGGTCGCTGAGACCTTTGGACATGAGCCATCCTATCCGTCGGGCCGCGGTCGCGGCAGTGGGTTTGCGGGCAGGGGCACTCGCGTGCGCCAGCCAGCGGCGCGGACGCGATCTCCTGCGAAGCCCGGACGGACACGATTGGCTCTACGGACTTCCCCACAACGAGATTGCCAGCATCACCGGCATCTCGCCGATCACCTTAGCGGTACGGGAATGACTTCGTGGCGCGACCCGCCGTCAGGCCGCGTCCCGGTCGCTGGCCTGGCTAAGAATCGCGCGGGCGGCCTCGGTAAGCAGCGCGGGCACTCGTTCGCCGGTGCGGCCAACACGCTGCGGGATGACCAGCCGCAGGCGGGCCAGCCGGTGGGCGGTGACCTGGTCACAGCACGCAAGACCGTCGATGAACAGGTCGGGTTCGGCGCTGCAGGTGATCTCCGCGCGGCCGACACCGACGGCGCGCAGCGTGGCGCGTTCGCGGTTGTTCAACTGCACGAAGTCGCTTCTCATGAAGTACCTCCCGAAGTGGCGTACCTCCTAGTGAAGCCGACTGTGTCGCGCCCCACATTGTCCGATGGGACAAATCTCTGTCCTCCGTTTGGTCAGAGAGCACAGCCGACGCCCTCGGGGCCGGCGGCGAACCGCCGGCCCCGAGCGGGTACGTCAGCTCGTGTGGTGGACCTCCTGGCGCCCGTACACCGGCGTCGGGATCTCCGCGTGACGCGCTTTCAACTGCAGGGCGAGGTACAGCGAGTAGTGGCGCGACTGGTGCAGGTTCCCGCCGTGGAACCACAGCGCCTCCTGCTGGGTCGGCTTCCACATGTTCCGCTGCTCGCCCTCCCACGGGCCGGGGTCCTTGGTGGTGTCCGAGCCGAGGCCCCACACCTTGCCGACCCTGTCGGCGACCTCCTGGCTGATCAGGTCGGCGGCCCAGCCGTTCATCGAGCCATAG
>WHUD01000238.1:356-2984 GCA_009377385.1 Actinophytocola sp. | reverse complement strand
CTCAAGCGCGGCCGGGTGCGGCTCTTCCGCGTGTCCGCCGATGGTCGCGCACTGACGACGGCCATCGTCGTTCCGGGCACGATCTTCGGGGAGATGCCCGTGGTCGGTCAGCGGATGTACCGCAACTTCGCCGAGGCGGTGATTGCACCTTCACCGGCTGCGTGCCGTCGAAGACGCTCATCGAGGCGGCTGCCGTGGATATCGCGTTTGCTGCCGCGGCGCAGCGGGTCCGCGACGCGGTCGCCGCCGTCGCCGCGGCGGAGGATGCTGCCGCCCTGGCCGAGGAGGGCATCACCGTCGAGCACGGCCAGGCGCGCATCGTCGCACGTGACAAGGTCGACGTCGGCGGGCGTGTCTTCTGTACCTCACGCCTGGTCGTCACCGTCGGATCCCGGCCTGCCGCTCCGCCGATCCCGGGACTTGCCGAGCTGGGTTACCTGACCACCGACACGGTCTTCGACCTCACCGAGCTGCCGGGGTCGCTGCTGGTGCTCGGCGGCGGAGCCGTCGGCTGTGAGCTGGCGCAGGCGTTCGCCGCCTTCGGCGCGACGGTCACCGTGGTGGAGGCGGCCCCACGGTTGCTGCCCGATGAGGACCCGGATGCGTCCGCGGTCGTGGCGCACGTGTTCGCGCAGCAAGGCATCGCCGTGTATGTCGCCGCCACGGTGGTGGAGGCGACGCATGAACACGGCAGGCCGGCGCTGCGGCTCGCCGACGAGACGGTCCTGACCGGCGACCGGTTGCTGGTGGCAACCGGCAGGAAGCCGAGCACCGACCAGCTGGGGCTCGGCAGTGTCGGTGTCCAGCTCGACGGCCGCGGATTCGTCGTCGTCGACGATCACATGGCCACCACCGCCGGCGGTATCTACGCCGCCGGAGACGTCGTCGGGCGGTTGAACCTCACGCACGCCGCGGACGAGATGGCGCGGGTCGCCGCGACCAACGCGTTGCCTCGCCGTAACCACGCGTCCTTCGACGGCTCCACCGTCCCCCGCGTGGTGTTCACCGATCCCGAGGTCGCGCAGGTCGGCATGACCGAGGACGAGGCCGCCGCCCGCGACGGCACGGTCTTGTACCTGCCGATGACCGACGTCGACCGCGCGATCACCGCCGGACGCACCGAGGGGTTCGTCAAGCTCATCACCGGCAAGGCGACCCTGACCGGCGGGATCGGCGGCGGGCGGGTGCTCGGCGCGACCATCGTCGCACCGCGTGCCGGCGAGATGATCCACGAACCCACCCTCGCGATGCGCACGCGGATGTTCGCCGGCCGCCTCGCCCAGGCCACCCACGCCTACCCGACCTGGTCGCATGCCCTCCAGCTCGCCGCGGCGCAGCAGTTCGGGTACGGCCACCGCCGCCCGTACCCCGCGGGCACGCATGGGCGTACCGACTAGGGCGTGTCTGACGGATCCTTCCGTCGCGCAGCAGGAAACGGGTCCGTCAGACACGCCCTGGGAGGAGGCCGTCGTGCATGCACCCGTCACGCCAGGACTCCGCCTCGAGCTCGAGCGTTGGCTCGGCACGGGAGGGCGCGCTAGGGGAGCGCTGGCGCCGGGGGTAAGTCGAGCTCGGTGCGCGCGTAGTGGTTGAAGTAGTTGGTGAACATGTTCGCGATGATGTGCGCGAACAGTTCGGTGAGCTCCTCGTCCATCCAGCCCGCGTCAACTGCGCGCTGGCACGTGTCGTCGTCCACCTCGCCCAGGTTCGTCGCCGCGGTGCGGGCGACGGCGAGCAGCGCGTCGAGGTTGGCGGAGACGGGGTTGCCGGCGCGGATGGCTTTCGTCTGGTCGTCCGATAGCCCGGCGCGTAGGCCGGCCGCGGTGTGTGCGGCCTGGCAGTAGTCGCATCCGTCGGCGGCGGCGACCGCGAGTGCGATGGCCTCCCTCGTCGACGCGTCGAGCGTCCCGTGCGCGGCGATCGCGTCCTGGACGCCCGCGTACGCGGCGATGACTGCTGGCGAGTGCGCCATCTCTCCGTGGATGTTGAGTACCTTGCCGTGTCGTTCCTCGAGCGCCGCGAGCCGGTCCCGGCTCGCCGCCGGGGCGCCGGCCACGTCGTATACCGGGATACGCGCCATCGGTACCTCCTGTCTCGGATACGAAGCCGGCCCCATCGTGGGCGGACTGGTTCTGGCTGTTCTGTGAGCCAGCACACCCTCGGCGCGGCACGTCGACGTCCTGGCTGGGAGGCGGGTAGCCGCGCTCCTGAAACCCCAGGCAGTGCACCACGGCCATGACTGGTGGGCGGTATGTCGGTTCGGGCCGGCTGCGTCGTCATGCAGGTGCGGTTCGCGTTCCAAGGCACCTTCCCCCATGGTTGACGGTGGCATCTACCTTGCGCTGTGTGCTGCAGTCGCCGCTTTGGCGGGCTCCTGGTCGCGTGGTGCCGCTGAGCGAACAGCCACCGGTTGTAGAGCGACCGTCGCGCGAACGCCAGGGCCGTGAAGCCGCAGGCGTCAACCGGCCGGCTGGCGTTTGATCGCCGAGACGTCGATGTCCAGGGTGATCTTGTCGCTCACCAGCACCCCGCCCGCCTCCAGCGGCGCGTTCCAGGTGATGCCCCAGTCCTTGCGGTTGATGGTCGCGGTCGCCTCCAGGCCGAGTCGGTGGTTGCCCATCGGGTCCA
>WHUD01000238.1:0-346 GCA_009377385.1 Actinophytocola sp. | reverse complement strand
CCAGCCGAGTATGTGTCACGTCGAGGTCGTAGTCGCCAGTCAGATCTGCTTCGGTTGCCGAGACGGTCATCGTCGACTCCTCCTCCACCAACACGTCCTATAGTTGATCGTTCAATCATACGCAGCAGCTCGACGATGCGCACCGAGCAGCACGGGTTCTACGCGGTTGTCGGCGACGACGGTGTGGTGCTGGGCATGCTCTGTGGGTCTATCGGTGTGCGTGCGACGGTCCGCAGCAAGATGGCGAGCATCAGCGCCATCGACAGTGGGAACAGCCAGCCGCGCAGCGGGAGGAACACCGGAGCCAGGGCTGCGGCGAATCCGGTTCCGAGCGCCAACAAGAGAA
>WHUD01000237.1:244-3048 GCA_009377385.1 Actinophytocola sp. | reverse complement strand
GCCTTGACGACAACTGCCGCTGAGGACACTGCGGCCATTCCGGCGACTGAACGCAATTGCGTCGCCGAGCGGATTACTCCATCCGGAGCAGCCTTCCCGGAATGTGTGCGCATTTCGTCGCAAGATACCTACACACCGCCGCAGTAATCGCCCAACCGTGTTCCCACAATCACGCCATATCCGTACGATAACGACACACTACGAGGGCGGGATGTTGCCACACCAACACGTTCCTCATCGCCATGGCACGACGGCGGGAACCGCGGCCGCTTGACACGAGGGAGGCTCGGTGCACGACGACCAGCACGCGCCTCACCGTGGTTCTCCCCGCTATCAACCGCCACAGCAAGGACAACGTCCGGTGCCGCCGCGCAGGCAACCGCAACAACAGCACCGGCACGGCGAAACGCTGGACAGGCACAGACCGCCACCGCAGGCGCACCGGCCCGACCCGCCGCAAGACAGGCCAAAGCGAGAAGTCGTGCGGATGCCGCCGCCGACCGGGTACGAGCCCGACCCACCGCCCCGGCAACGCGAGCGCCCCATCGCCACCGCACTCGCGGGTGCCAACAATGCCCGCACGAGCGTCACGACAAGGCAATGGCGCAACGCACCGACCGAGCAGATGCCCGCCATCGAGCCGGACACGGCGGCGTCCAAACAGATCAAGGTCCGCTACGACGAGGAGAAGCCAGCCACCCGGCTGCGCGAGAAACGCAACCGCTTGGACCACAGGTCGATCCTGCTCGCCAAGGTCGTCTTCGGTGCACTCGCGATGATCGTCTTCCTCGCCACGGGCAGCGCATGGGGCATGAAGACCTGGTACAACTCGAAGTTCGAGCAGGTCGCGGCGCTCGACGTCAACTCGGCCGACATCAAGGACGCCCCGGCCCAGCTCGGCGACGAGAACTTCCTCATCGTCGGGTCAGACACCAGGGCTGGCGCGGACCAAGAAGCGAGCGGCGTGTCAGGCGCCCGGTCGGACGCCGTGATGGTCGCGCACATCCCCAAGGACAGGGACCGCGGCGTCGTCGTGTCGTTTCCGCGTGACCTCGAAGTGACCCGTCCCGCGTGCCAGCGCTGGGATCCGAACACCGCGCAGTACACCAACGAGATCGTGCCGGAAGCGCCGCTGGCCAAGCTCAACACCGCGTATGCCGTCGGCGGCCCTCGCTGCGTCACCAAGCTGATCCAGCAGCTCACCGGCATGCGGATGAACCACTTCATCGGCATCGACTTCCAGGGCTTCAAGAACATGGTCGACGCGGTCGGCGGCGTCACGGTCAAGACAGACGGCCCCATCATCGACGGTGAGATGGGCACCATCGCGACCAAGGCCGGTCCGCTGCCGCTGAAGGGCGACAAAGCACTGCGGTACGTGCGCGCCAGGAAGGTCCAGGGCGACCCGACGTCTGACTACGGGCGGATGAAGCGGCAGCAGGAGTTCATCGGCGCGCTGCTCAAGAAGGCGATGTCCCAGGACGTCCTAATGAGCCCGAGCAAGCTGACGAACTTCGTCGACGCCTTCGCCGCGGCGACGTTCGGCGAGAACGTCGGCGTCGACCAGATGCTCACGCTGGCGCAGTCGATGAAGGGCCTCGACACGGGCACCATCACGTTCCTGACCGTGCCGACCACCGGCTACGCCAACGCGCGGGGCAACGAGGTGCTGATGGAGGAGGGCACCAACCTGCTGTTCAAGGCGCTGATCAACGACACCCCGCTGCCCGGTGAGGAACCGCGGCAGCAGCATGTCACCGGAGTCAAGGAGACCACGACACGGGCGGACGAGAGCACACTTCAGCAGGAGACGGGCAATCCCTGAGCCCACAGCACAGAGCCCCGATTCACCATGGGTTCATCTCACCGCTACAGCGCGGTAGGAGCGGGCGACGTACAGTGGGCGTATGCGCGAGGCATATCACGTAGAGCTGGAACGGCTGGCGGACAACCTGGCCGAGATGTGCAGTATGGCTGCGACGGCGATGGAACGCGCCACGACGTCGCTGCTTGAGACCAACCTGCCGCTCGCAGAACAGGTCATCACCGACGACCAGAAGATCGACGATGCCCGTGCCCGCTGCGAGGAGCAGGCGTACGCCCTGCTCGCCCTGCAGGCGCCCGTCGCGACAGACCTGCGGACCGTGCTCGCCGCGATCCACGCAGCGGAGAGCCTGGAACGGATGGGTGACCTCGCGCTGCACGTCGCCCGCGCGGCGCGCAGGCGCCACCCGGAACCGGTGCTGCCTGACGAGGTCGCGCCGTACTTCGCCGAGATGGGCAAGCTCGCGGTCCGGCTGGCAAGGCAGGCCGAGGACGTCATCCACACCCGCGACGTCGAGGCCGCCCGCTCGCTCGACATCGCCGACGACGAGATGGACGACATCCACCGCCACCTGTTCACGGTGATCATGGACAAGAACTGGCAGCACGGCGTCGCCGCCGCAGTGGACACCACGCTGCTCGGCCGGTTCTACGAGCGCTACGGCGATCACGCCGTGTCGGTCGCGAACCGAATGGTGTTCGTCGCGACCGGCAAAATGCCGGGCTATAACTCCGACGAAATCTGACAATTCCACGCCACCCGGTCATCTGCGATCAGATGGCCGGATGTTTCGCGCGTAGCTGTGCCGACAGTAGCTACTCGACGTCTTCGCCAGGCACGGTGAGCTGATAGCCGTACCCTCGGATCGCCCGTATCCACTCCGTGTCGTCGGCGTCACCGCTGAGCTGCTTGCGCAGTCGCATGACGTGCACGGCAAGCGTGTTGCTGTGTTTTTGCTGGCCAGGACCCCAGATCGCCT
>WHUD01000237.1:0-234 GCA_009377385.1 Actinophytocola sp. | reverse complement strand
CGATCAGCGGTGGCCGTAAGGTCAGCCGCTCGGGACGCGGCGCGAGCGAGCGCAACATCGCGAGCAGCTCACTCGCCCGATACGGCCGCGGAATGACCGCCGTGGCGCCCGCGGCCGTTGCGTCAGCGGCGAACTCGTACGAGTCGGCACCCGCCCCCGCCAAGATCGGCAGGTCGGGGTCGTCGGACCGGGCGATCCCGATGAAGTCGATCGGCGTGAGCCTGCCCTCCGCAG
>WHUD01000236.1 GCA_009377385.1 Actinophytocola sp. | reverse complement strand
AGCCAACCGCGACACGCCCGAGAACGACCTAGCCAATTACTGCGCGACCCCTAAGCATCGGCGGTGTCCACCATCGTGATACCCGCGTCGAGGGCGGCGTGGATAACGGCCACGGGGTCACGATCGGTCCCAGAGGTGGGCTCATCACGTAACCTCATTGCGCCGAATCCGTGACGCCCGAAAGCACGCCTGTCCATAGATTGACGAATCTCGTCCGTCTCTCCAGTTGTCATGCCCATACCGTAGAACCTCCACCTTTGTTGAGGTCTAGCCATGGCTCGTGTGTCCTATCGCACGCTACTGCCAGTTTGATGCCGCCGAATTGGCTGTCCGGCGCGGCGACCACGGCGTCCGGAACGACGAACACGGCGTCCCGAACGGGGAACACGGCGTCGTGAGCGGGGGACACAACGCACCGGGCCCGACACCGGGACACGGCGGTGGGGTTGGGGGTCAGGACAGGGGGCGGAGGACGCGGGCAAGCCACTCCGTGACCGCGCGTGTGAGGGCGTCGAGGTCGGCGTCAAGGGCATGGTTGCCCTTCACCACCGCGATCTCGTGATGCTTGCCCGCGTCGGGACATCCGAACGGATCGGCGTCACCCTGGACGACGAGCGTGGGGACGGTCACCGCGTCCAGCTCGGACTGCCGCGACTTGTCCGGAGTACGCGGTGGCCGCAGCGGGAACGCCAGGCACAGCACGGCGGCGGCCGAGCCCTCCTCCGCCGTCCGGCAGGCGACCCGCCCACCGGACGACCGGCCGCCGAAGACCATCGGCATCTGATCGAACCAGCGCCACCCCAGGTCCTCGGCGACGGCGAGCCACGCCGCGTCGAGCTGCTTCGCAGGTGCGGGCGCGCGCCTGCCTGCCACCCGGTACGGCTGCTCGACCAGCGCGACGTGCACCCCGGACGCCTGGGCCGCGCGCGTCACCGCGACCAGGTCCTTGGCATCGAACCCGCCGCCGGCACCGTGCCCGAGCAGCAGTGCGGCCGAGCCTTCCTCGGCACAGTGCAGCTCGGCGCGCGCGGTCCCGACGGGCGTGTCGATGTCGATGCGTGTCATGGAACTTCGAGTGTGCCCGCGTCGAATAGTGCCTGCGAGTCGAGATCGGCGGCGTCCTCGACGCGCTCAAGCAGCTCAGGTCCGTTGTTGCGGACGTTGTTCACTTTGTCGGAGACCGGACGCAGCTCAAGGCGGTCCACGACCTCAAGCGAGGGCGGGTGCAGCAGGTCCGTGACGTCCTCGACGTCGGGATCGAGCCAGTGCGACCACTGCTTGCGCGGCATCAGCAGCGGCATCCGGTCGTGGATGTCGGTGAGGTTGCCGACGGCCCCCGTGGTCAGCACCGAGCAGCTCACCACAGGCGGGGCGTCATCGGGAGCCTCTGGGTCGCGCCAGGTCTCCCAGATCCCGGCGAACGCGAGCGAGGAGCCGTCCGTCGTGGTCATGAAGAACGGGTGCTTCTCCCCTTTCGCAGGACCACGACGCCACT
Organism: Actinophytocola sp.; assembly: GCA_009377385.1. GTDB lineage: Bacteria > Actinomycetota > Actinomycetes > Mycobacteriales > Pseudonocardiaceae > Haloechinothrix_A. The sequence continues at coordinate 1,595 of WHUD01000236.1, read as the reverse complement.
CGAACCAGCCGTCGGCGGGCAGCAGGCAGCGGTGGCGCTTCAACGCACGGCGGAACGCGGGCTTGCTGGCCGCCGTCTCCGACCGGGTGTTGATCATCCGGTTGCCGATCGAGGCGTCCTTCGCCCAGAACGGGATCAAGCCCCAGCGCATCACCCGCAGCAGCCGTTGCGGCGGCTCATCCTGCTGGGTCGCACCTTCCTTGTCCTTCGGATGCCTTGTGACGACGGACATCACCTTGCGGGTTGGCGCGACATTGTGGTCCGGCGTCGGCTTGTGCTCACCGGTGTCGTCGGTCGCATCAAACTCCTTGACCAGCGTGGCAGGATCCTTCGTAGCGGCGTAACGCCCGCACATCTCGCAGCCTCCTCGTCGCAGTCGCACCCTCATCGTGGCACGATTTGGCCGCGGACGGTGACACTCCGCGCGAGTCGAAGGCAGGGGATGCGGTGGCAGCGAAGGACTGGCGCTCGATGGACGAGTCCGACGTCCGGGTACGCCCTGGCAAGGGCTCACGCCCCCGCAGCAAACGCAGGCCCAAGCACGCCGACGCCGTGACCGCGATGGTCACCTCCGTGGACAGGGGCCGCTGGACCTGCGCCGTCGACGGCGACCCGGACCGCACCGTCACCGCGATGCGCGCCCGCGAGCTGGGCCGCACGCCGATCGTCGTCGGGGACAGCGTGTCCCTGGTCGGCGACACCAGCGGTAAGCCGGACACGCTGGCCAGGATCGTGCGCGTCGCAGAGCGCGGCAGCGTGCTGCGACGCACCGCGGACGACACCGACCCGTACGAGCGGGTCGTCGTGGCCAATGCCGAACAGCTACTCATCGTGACCGCGCTGGCCGACCCGCCGCCGCGCACCGGGTTCATCGACCGCTGCCTCGTCGCCTGCTACACCGGCGGGCTGCAGCCGGTGCTGTGCCTGACCAAAGCCGACCTCGCCGAGCCAGACGAGATCATCGCCCGCTACGCCGACCTCGACCTACCCACCGTCGTGACCAGGCACGACGCGTCCGTCGACGAGCTGGCCAACCGGCTCACCGGGCACGTGACGGCGCTGGTCGGGCACTCAGGCGTCGGCAAGTCCACCCTTGTCAACCGGCTCGTCCCGGACGCGGAGCTGCTGACCGGCGAGGTCAGCGCCATCGGCAAGGGCAAGCACACCTCGGTCACCGCGATCGCGCTGCCGCTGCCACAGGGCGGCTGGGCGATCGACACGCCGGGTATCCGCTCCTTCGGCCTCGCCCACGTCACCGCCGACGACATCGTCACCTCGTTCACGGAGTTCGCCGAGGCGGCCGAGCACTGCCCGCCCGGCTGCGGTCACCTCGGCGCGCCAAGCGACCCGGACTGCGCCCTGGACGACGTCGTCGCCAAGGGTGAGGCGCCTGCGGGCAGGCTGACCTCGCTGCGACGGCTGCTCGCGTCCCGCGCCGGGTTGGACACACCACCGTAACGAAACACGAACGGTTACCGCGAAGGTGAAACCAACTCGACGTTGCTACCGTCAAATCAGGGGGAATCCGACGAATTGTGACTAGGGCATATCCATATCGATGCAGTTGTGCAGGTCAGCGCGTCGCGTTGCGCCAG
>WHUD01000235.1 GCA_009377385.1 Actinophytocola sp. | reverse complement strand
GGGCCGGATCACACGCCTACCCGACAGCCGATCGGACCGCCCGGACGAAGACACCATCGCGCGGTGGGCCGCCGCAGAGGCCCATACCCGGGCGATCTGGGCCAGCGTGCCCGCACCACCTGGAATCGAGGACATGCACACGCCCAGGTCGGACGACACCTAAACGATCGGCTCGCTGGCGGAAGGTCTGAGGAACAAACCACGCGTGCCCTCCATGGGGTGTTCGTTTGGGGGGGGGTTCTACGGACACCTGTGGCGCGCTTCACGCCGGACAGAGCCAGTCGTCAGCCCCGCGCACGGCCTGACCGCTGCGCTCGGTGTCTGGAGGTGGCCAGCTGCTGCGCAGCGTGAAGGCATGCGCTGTCGGGCCGTGGATACGCAAGTGGCGGATGCGATCCTCGGCCTCATCGGTGGTGGGCCGGTGTCCGGCCGGCACCCACCAGCAGGCGGTATAGGCCGTGCCCATGCGTTGGAACCACTCGCGGCGTCGTTTAAGGACTTGGCGATGGAACTCGCTGTAGACGAATGCGGCCAGGTGTTCGATGTCGCGCCAGACGGACATGTTCACGATTACTCCGGCGCTGTCGCCGACGTCCCAATCGAAGGCGCGCACCGCGGTGGCGTCGCCCTCCTCGGTCTGCAACCGCCACACGAAACCCGGTGCGGTGTCTGCGGCGGCGTTGACTGGTTCGAGCGCGGCCACGAAATCCACCAGCTGCGGATCCCTTTGCGGAACAGGCGCGGTCTTCTTCACTCATCCCCCGTAGGGCGACGACCGGCTCCGGTAGCGGTTCCACTTGAGGTGCGATTCCGGATCGATCCTCATCCGCCCGAAGTCGGTGCGCAGCCAAATGGCGAGGTCGTCAGCAGGCGGGTCACGCCGAAATGCTGGTCTGTCGCTGGCCACCTCGCGCATCCGGTCGAGACGGAAGACCCGCCAGTCCACGCGGGTCGCGGTCATAGACAAGTATGTCCCACCGTCCGCGGACGAACACAGGCACTGCACGGAGTCGGCCGCCGACGCGACGTGTCGCGTGCTGTCGCTGTATGAGAGGCGGGTTGGCTCGCCGGGAGTCTGACAGCCTTAAGGGCGCAACAATGAGAGTCTGGGCCCCGGGGCTGGTTTGTGCCGCGTTTGAGGTGAGGCAAGTGAGCAGGTGGAGCAGCGCTCTGGTGCTGACGGCGCTGACCCTGCTACTGACGACGCTCTGGACACGCTCCCCCGCCGCGCCCGGAGAGGCCGACGATCTTCGTGTGGAGCAGCTGAGTGTCACGACCAGCGACGGCCTGCGACTGCCCGCCACGCTGCGCGTGCGGTGGACGCCGTGGCGGACCTGCCGGGGATGGCGCTCGTGCACGGGGCGGGTATCAGCGATCGCGAGTTCTACGCTCCCGAGGCCGAGTCCTTCGCCCGCGCCGGCATGGTCACCTTGACCTACGATCGGCGCGGCGTCGGCTACTCGCTGACGGAGCGCTCGTACTCCCAGCTTGCCGACGACGCAGCCGCCGCGGCGGCAGCGCTTCGGGGGCAGCCTGAGGTGGATCCCGGCCGTGTCGGCCTGTGGGGGTTGAGTGAGGGCGGCTGGGTCGCCCCGCTCGCGGCCTCGCGGGCGCCGCAGACCGCCTTCGTGATTGTCGTCGGGGCCAGCGGCGTCCCCCCGCTACGCCAGATGAGCTGGGCGGAGGCCACCAAGGCTGCCCACGCCGGGGTGCGCGGGTCCCTGGTGCGGGCGGGGTCTCGCACGTCATGGCGCGTGATCTTGGGGACGGGGATGTTCCCTGAGCCCTACTACGACCCGGTGCCCGCGCTGCAAGAGCTGACCCTGCCGATTCTCGGCATCTGGGGTGCCAAGGATCGGGTGAGTCCACCGGTCGAAAGCATGGCCGTCCACCGCAGTGCACTCGAGGAGGCCGGCAACCGCCACTACAAGTTGCAGACCTTCGCGGACGCCGAACACACCCTGCGCGTCACGAGCGACGGGTTCGACTACCTGATGCGGTATACCGCCCGCGGGCTCGCGACCGACGACTTCGCCCCTGGATACGTTGACCTCGTCGGCTCCTGGGTCGCTCGAGCCTCCGCGAGGCGAGCGCCAGCCGTAGATGTGCAAGGGGCCGGGCAGCAGCACCGACGAACGGTGCCCGTGCCGCCGCTAACCTGGTGGGAGTCGACGTGGGTGCATGCCGCAGCGCTCGTCGTGCTCGTCGGCGGCTTCGGCGGTTTTGCACTTTCCGCACCGCTCCACCGGTTCCGAGGAAGTCGCCCGCGCCCGGCGCCGTGGGCAGCATGGGTCCTGGTTGTGACCGGGCTCCTGACCGTCGTCGGCACACTCGCGTACCTGGCCTCACTGGTGCTCGGACTCGGCGGCGGCTTCCTGTCGCCCGGACCGCTCCTGGCAGGGCGGCCACTGCCTTGGTTGGCTCTGCAGCTTCTGGCGGTGACAGCGGTCGTTTCGTTCGCGCTCACGATCGTCAGGTGGCGCCAAGCGGCCACGGCCGCCGGACAGATCCGATACGCCCTGCTGGCAGCGGCCGGTGTCGTGTTCGTGCCGTGGGCGCTGTACTGGGGACTGGTGCTGCCGTGACGGCGAGCCACCGAGAACAAGAGCGCCCAGGGGATTACCCCAGGATTGCCCCGAAGGCAACCGGCGCGTCGCTCCGATGCCACGCGCCGATAGCCGGTCCTCCGCCGGCACGCTCCGCGTGACCGTCGGCTCGCGGAGCGTGCCAGGGGCGGATCCGCTATCGGGAGGGAGTTCGCCCAGCCTGCGGTACCCAAGCGGATAGAGCACGATGTCGCCGGAGAGCCGCTCCATCTCCTACCCACGACATTCTTCTGAGAACTGGGCGATTGAGAACTGAGCGATTGCCCGCTCAGGTGGTTGACCTGCACGGGAGTATTGCGCTCAGCCGCGGTAGGCGGGCAGCGGCGGTTCGAAGGTGAACCTGGTGTATGGCGCCTCGGCGGTCTCGTCCTGCGGCCACTGTGCGGTCGCGGTGTAGTTTTTGTCGTCGAGGGACACCTTCACGGTGTAGGTCACAGACGCGCCCGACAAGCTGTCCAGCTCGGCGGGGGTGAGCTCACGGCCCTGGAAGGGTACCGCTCCATCTCGCTCACAGCGTGACTCCTCGCGGCGCAGGGGGACGGTGACGGAGGATCCGGCTCGGTCGGTCACGGTCCACGACGCCGCGGCGCTTGCCGGCGTGCGCGCCAAGTCCGCGAGGTGCAGCT
>WHUD01000234.1 GCA_009377385.1 Actinophytocola sp. | reverse complement strand
CGGCGTGCGCCTACTCAGGCTCGCTCAAAGCACCCACAGGTGTGTCAGGAGAGCCGTTTTTCCTGCCGCTTGTGGCGCTGCAACTGTCGCCGATTCTGATACCGCTCATCGGATGGGTCGTGGGAAACCTCAAGGACGCGGTTATCGGGCGGGTCGACACAACGCCGCGGCGCGGCGGCGTGACGGTGCCACAGCGACGAGACGACGGGCCCCGCAGGTCCCCTGACGAATCAACAACGGAGGTTGACATGACTGAATCCAACGGTGGATCAAGGGCCAACGACGTCGCCGTCATCGGCTGCGGACTGATGGGTTCCGCTCTCGCGCGGGCGTTCGCGAAGAGCGGGTACTCGGTGGCGGCATGGAACCGGACTCCCGAGCGAGCGGAAGCGCTCGCCTGCGACGGCATCACGCCGGTTCGATCCGTCGATGACGCGGTGCGATCGACGCGACTGGTCGTCGCCTGCATGTCGACGTACGAAACCACGGTGGCGGCACTCAAACCCGTCACCGACTGGGAAGGGGCCACGCTGGTCAACCTCGCGAGCGGTGCGCCGTACGAGGTCACGGTGCTGGAGCGCTGGGCAGCGGAGCACGGCGCCGAGTACCTCGACGGGTCCATCGTCTGCTATCCGCAGGACATCGGGTCGTCCGAGGCCGCGGTTCTCTACTCGGGCTCGCCCGCCGCCTGGACCGACCACGAGCGGACGCTCATGAGCCTTGGTGGATCGTCGGCTTACATCTCCGACAGGGTGACGGACGCGAGCGTGCTGAACGTCGGTGTCGTCGGCGCGTTCTACGTCTCCGCGCTGAGTGCGTACGTCGAGGCGGCGACCTACGTGCTTGGCCAGGGCGTCACCGCCGACGTGCTGCACGCGCTCACTCAGGTCACCATCGAGGGCCTTCGGAAGGCATCGGCTGAGGCAGCTGCGGCGATCGTGAGCGGCGAGCACGCGACGGACAAGGCGACTATCGACACGTATGCCGAAGCGGCAGGTGCCGCCCTTGCCGTTATGCAGGATTCGGGTCAGCGGGCCAGGATGCTGGCCGCCGCCGTCGAGAACCTGTCTACGGCCGCGGCGTCCGGCTCGGGATCGCTCGGCTTCTTCGCCCAGACCACGGTCGCGGCGGCCGATCCAGCCAAGGCGGTGTGAGATGACGACCGATGGAGTCGTGTACTCGGCGTCCGGCTGGGTCGGTACCCCCGCCGATGTAGTCCCGGCGCTCGAGGGTGAGCTCACGTGCGATGTCGTCGTTGTCGGTGGTGGGTACGACGGCATGGCGGCGGCGCTGCGGCTGGCCGAGCGAGGTGCCGACGTCGTCCTGCTCGAGGCCGGGTTCTGCGGCTGCGGGGCGAGCTCACGCAACGCAGGCCAGCTGACGAACGCACCGGCGGGTGACCCGCAGTTTCTGGCCATGATGCATCCGCGCCGCCTTCGCGACGTCGTCCGCTTCGCCGAGGGTGCCGTCCCCTTCACCGAGAAACTGATCGGTCGGCTCGATGTCGACTGTGAGTACGAGCGGACGGGTAACGTCGGAGCGGCCGTCACCAAGGCACAGCTTCGCAAGGCCAAGCGAAACGCGCGGATTCTCCAGAAGTTGGGAGGAGACGCCGAGTTCGGCGACGGCCGCGATCTCGGTCTGCCGGACACGTTCCTCGGTGGCTTCCTCGAACGCGGCGGCGGACATCTGAACCCAGGGACGTTCGCGCTCGGTCTCCGGCAGGCGCTCCTCTCCTCGGGCGCGCGGGTGTTCGAGGGGACCCCCGTGCACGCGGTCGAGCCGGATGGCCGGGGAGTCGTCGTCAGCGTGCCGGGAGGCCGCGTCCGTGCGGAGCGTGTCGTGCTCGCCACCAACGCCTACTCCGGTGAGCTGGCGGTCGCCCCGAAACGACTGGCCACGCCGGTCTGGGTCAGCCTTGTCGAGACCGAACCGATCAAATCCGAACGGCTGGCGGCGACCGGCTGGACGAGTCGTTCCGGCATCGCCACCCAGCACAACCTCATGGAAAGCTACCGTCCCACCCCGCGCGGGACGATCATCTTCGGCGTTCGCCAGCTGCAGAAGTCGCGGGGCGCACCTGGCGCCCGTGAGCCGGAGCCGACGGTCGTGGCGGACCTCGCTCGCGGCTTCCACGCCCGGTTTCCGTCGCTTCGCGACGTCGCGCTGGAGCGGGCGTGGGGCGGGTGGATCGCGATGACACCGCCGTGGCTGCCGGTCGCAGGGGAGGCAGCGAAGAACGTCTTCTACGCCATCGGCTGCAACGGGCACGGCCTCGCCCAGGCGCCCTACCTCGGCACGCTGCTCGCCGACCGGATCGCGGGCGATGACCTCCACGACGACCTGGCCGCCGTGTGGCGAACGCGGCCGCGGTTCGCGCCCGCGCCGATCTTCAGCGCTCCGGCATTGCGTGCCATGTGGGCGATCGACCGGATGTCGGATCGCCTTTAACGACAAGGAGAAGACTCATGAACGAGAGCAGAAATCGGGTGTCGCGGCGCGGAGTGCTGGCGGCCGGTGGGGCAGCTGCCGCCGTTGGCCTCACATCGGGGCGAGTTCCCGCTGCGGCGGCGGCGACGCGCACCACTGCGGACGTAGTCGTCGTCGGGGCCGGGATTTCCGGCCTGACAGCGGCGCGCCACCTGGTCCAGGCCGGGGTCGGGTCGGTGCTGGTGCTTGAGGCGAGTGACCATGTCGGCGGCAGGGCGGTCAATATGGACGTCGCCGACGGAGTGATCACCGAGGCAGGCGGACAGTACGTCGGGCCGGGCCAGGACCGTGTCATCGCGTTGATCGACGAGCTTGGCCTGAAGACGTTCAAGACGTACATCAACGGCAAGCACATCTACCTGCGCGACGGTGACCGGCAGACCTACACCGAGGGCACGATCCCTCCGCTCGGGCCGGACGCGATCGTGGACTTCACGCAACTGCAGACACGGCTTGAGCAGATGGCCTCGACCGTCCCGGTCGACAAGCCGTGGACGGCCGACGACGCCCTCACGTGGGACGGCATGACCTTCGGGGGGTGGATCGACGCGAACTCGGTCAGCGCCGAGGCCAAATGGGTGCTGACGCTGGGATTCTCCACCATCTTCGGTGAAGACCTGCACGAGACATCCTTCCTCCGGTCCCTCCAGATGATCCGGGCCTCCGGCGGGATCGAGCACATGTTCAGCGTGACCGGGGGCGCCCAGGAGTCGCGCGTCGTCGGCGGCTCGGAGCTGATCTCGCGGCGGATGGCGGAGCAGCTGGGACGGCGGGTGGTCCTCGGTTCACCAGTCTCCGAGATCCGG
>WHUD01000233.1 GCA_009377385.1 Actinophytocola sp. | reverse complement strand
GGCTACGGCGGCTCAGCGACGCGGCCGAAGCAGGACGGCGGCGGTGATGCCGAGCACGACGGCCAGGAGCATGCCGGAATGGGTGAGGGCAGGTACCCGCGGCACGACGAACAGAGCTAGCACGGCGGCGATGACGAGCGCGGGCACGGCGGCGCGCCACTGTTGCTGCTTCCACAGCAACTGCACCAGCACTGGGCCGAGGACGGCAGGAAGGATGTAATCGAAGGTCGCCGTGAACGACTCCGGCAGCACCGAGAGCAACCAGGTACCGCCGATTCCCACTAGCAGGGCAAGGCTGATCACGTGCACCAGGGCAGCACCGCAGATCGCCGCGGTCGCCGCGATCTCCGCGCGCCGAGTGCCTGGCTGGGTCTTGAGCACGGCTTGCGCACTCACCGCGGCGGGTAGCAGCTTGTTGGAGATGTTGCCGATCAGGAATGCCTGATACAAGCCGGCGCCACCGAGCATGGGAAAGTACGTGACCGGTTCGAGGATCCAGTACACGGCGAAGATCGCGGCGACGGCGACGAGCGCGGTCAGGATCGGCGTGAGGCCGGGCCAATACCCAGCGACGAACAGCAGGTATGCCGGGCCCGCGAGCGAGACGAGCAGTCCGGCGATCATGGTATAGCGGCCCCACCTCGCCGTGGTGCGGTCGAACGTGCTCGCCGTGCTGGTGGCCGATGGTGACTCGACGACGTCGGTGATCTGCTGGGTCATGGCTACTCCCTGGAAGGTAGGAAACTGGGATGGTTGGTCAGCCTGCGATTCCCGCGGTCAACAGACCGGCGGACATCGCGATCGCCAGTGACCACTCCCTGAGCCAGGCGCGCTCGAACCTGCTCGCGGCGAGCTGCATGCCGATCGCGGTCGCCATCGCGACCAGCAACACGTACAGATGCACCGGGCTCTTGGTCGGCTCCTGCGCGGTGATGTAACCGAACGCCGACGCCAGTGCGGCGAGCGTGACGACCTGCAGGACCGTCGCGTTGCGTTTACGCACCGCCCGATCGACCCGCTTGATCACCGGGGTGAGACACAGCGTGCTGACCATCCACATCGCACCGCCGAGCGACATCACGGTGAACACGGTGGCGAACGCCCTGCCGTCGAATCCCTCCCCGCCAAGGTCGAGCCCGAGCGCGCTGGCACCGGTGTTGGCCGCGATGAGCTCGTAGCCTGCCGACCCGATGAGTCCGATGCGCATCAGAACGGCGGGCCCGCCGAACAGACTGAGCAGGCCGATCGCGACCACGACGATGGCGATCGACGGCCCGATGGCGCTGATCGCGCCGGTGCGTACCGCGGTCGCGACCTCCGAGCGCGTCATGCCCACCGAAGGGGCTTCCTTGAGCCCGGCTCGGATGTAGATGACGCTCTGCCAGGTGATGATGAGGAAGACGGCGATGACGCACGCCCATAAGAACGGGGAGTTGGCGACTGCGAGGTAGTCCATCAGATCTCCTTGGGAATGCGGGTTTTTGGCGGGCAGGCGGTGTTACGCGAGATAGGACAGCGCCGAGGTAGTAAGCAGCCGGTTGCCGATGGCGATGGTCGGTTCGGCGTCGAGTTCGAACCGGGTGGTGTGGTTGCCGGGGATGTCGCTCTCACCGGACTGCACGTCCGTCGGCTGGAAGTTCGGATAGCGGTCCCCATCGGCCCCGCCCCACATCCAGAAGGCGTACGGCACGGCGTCACCGTGGTACCGGTCCCGGGGCAAGCCGTACTCGGAGAAGTCCTCGCTGCCCATGAACGGGGAAGGCAGTTGGGTCACGGTTGCCCCGGGTAGCGCCGTGTGCGCCGCGGCGAGACCGCCGACGAGCCGGTCGTCGTTGACGGTGGCGGGGCCTTGGGCGAACATCTCGAACTCCGGTGGCCGGGGACTGCCCGCCGCGGCGCATTCCGCCTCCGCGATGCGGCGGACGGCCGCCAGCGCGCGATCGAGCGCCGCATCCGACATCGCGCGCACGTTCAGCGTGACTACCGCCTGATCGGGGATGATGTTCGCCTTCGTGCCCGCATGAAACATTCCCGGCGTGACGACGACCGGGTCGAACGACGGGGTCTCGCGGGCGACGACGGCCTGCACCCTCGTCACGAAGTACGCCGCCGTGGTCACCGGGTCGACGCACGACGCGGGTTGTGACCCGTGCCCACCGCGACCGTGGATCGTGATGTCGACGCTGGCGGTCGCCGCCATGATGGCGCCTGCCCGGTGCAGTACGTACCCGGCGGGCGCTGGCATCACGTGCTGGCCGAGCGCGACGTCGGGTTTCGGAAACCGGGTGAACAAGCCGTCGTCGAGCATGGCCTTCGCGCCCTGGAACGTCTCCTCGCCCGGCTGGCCAACGATCAGCAGCGTGCCGGACCACGCGTCGCGCGCCTGCGCCAGCGCCTGAGCGGTGGCGGCGAGGCAGGTGACGTGCATGTCGTGACCGCAGGCGTGCATGACCGGCACACTGGTGCCGGACGGCAGCACGCCGCTGGCCTCGCTGCGGTACGGCAGGTCGGTCTCTTCCTTGATCGGCAGGGCGTCCATGTCACCACGCAGCATCACGACCGGCCCGTCGCCGTTGCGCAGCACGCCGACGAGGCCGGTCGCACCGACCCCCTCGGTGACGTCGAGCCCGGCGGCACGCAGCGTCTCGGCGAGCCGGGTCGCGGTGCGGTGTTCGTGCATCGACAGCTCGGGGTTGGCGTGCAGATCGCGGAAGAGGTCGACCCACGACCCGGTCCCGGCCTCGTGCAGCGCGTCATCGGCACCGGCGGCCGCGACGTCGGGCGGCACGGAGGGCGGTGGGCTGGTTGTGGCCCAGTTCACTGCTGACATGCCCAGAGCCTGAACCCGGCAGACGATTCTGGGCAACAGACCTTGAATGACTGATGGAATCAGCCAAGAATGTGGCGGATGACGTTGCCGCGCCTCGCCACATCACCCGCCCGGATCGACGAGCTCGACCGGCGGATCGTGGCCGCGTTACAGGTCGACGGGCGCGCGCCGTGGCGCAAGATCGCGGCGGTGCTCGACGAACCAGAACGCACCGTCGCCCGTCGCGGCAGCCGGTTGCTCGATGAACGAGTCGTCATGGTCACCGGAATCGCGATCGGGGACCGCATCGCGTACAGCGAGCCGGCGGTCGTGTCGATGCAGTGCTCACCGGGCACTGTGCGGGTCGCCGCGGCGTCACTGGCCCGCAGGGAAGAGTCCACCTTCACCTACGTCATGACCGGGCCTGCCGACTGTGTGCGCGCTGATCGCCGAGGCGGAAGGTGTCCGGCTCGACCCGAGCGCGACCAAGGC
>WHUD01000232.1 GCA_009377385.1 Actinophytocola sp. | reverse complement strand
CGGTGGTCGAGGCCGGACACAACACGCTTCTCACCGAGCTGCACCGCGGCCTCACCGAAGCGATCACCGCCAGCGTCGCGACGACGACCAAGACCAACCTGCGGGACCCGACCGACATCGGGCACCGTGGCCTACTGCGAGCCATCGCCGTCCGCGACCCCGACCGCGCGGTGGCCGAGGCCAGCGGCTTCCTCGATGAGCTCCTCGCCCTCGTGCCTGACAAGCCGGGTTAGAACCGAGCGCAAGACGCGACGGTGCTACAACAAGGCTGCGGCGATGCGGCCAGTCACGGTGCTGTCTCGGCTCCTGCCAGCGCGATGTCGGCCGGTCGAACGGGTGCGCGCGGCAGGGCCAGCCCGGTCGCGTCACGCAGCGCGTTGAGGATGGCGGGGGTGGACGACGGCGTTTGCGGCTCGCCGACCCCGTTGAGGCCGTACGGCGAATCGGGATGCGGGAACTCGAACAGCTCGAGAAGGTTCCGCACCGGCAAGCACGCTCACCCGCGGGTCCGGGCGATACTGGTTAGCCTGGACCAGTGCTGACTCGCGACGTGAACTTCGATGAGTGAACCCGGCGACCTCATCGCGGGGCGGTACCGGCTGCAACGTCTGATCGGGACCGGGGCGATGGGTGTGGTGTGGCAGGCTCGTGACGAGCGGCTGTATCGCGACATCGCGGTGAAGAAGCTGCTGATCCAGCCCGGGCTCGAACCGGCGCGGGCCGACGAGGCCCGCAGGCGGGCGATGCGGGAGGGCCGGGTCGCCGCGCGGCTGCACCACCCGCACGTCATCGGCGTCTTCGATGTCGTCATCGATGACGACCTGCCGGTGCTCGTGATGGAGTACCTGCCGTCGCGCAGCCTGGCGGAGCTCATGTCGGAGCGCGGGCGGCTGCCTGCGGAGGACGTCGCGCGCATCGGCGCGCAGGCAGCGTCGGCACTGGCAGCTGCGCACGAAGCGGGCGTAGTCCATCGCGACGTCAAGCCCGCCAACATCCTCATCGCAGAGGATGGCTCAGCCAAGATCACCGACTTCGGCATCTCGCACGCCACGGGCGACGTCGCCGTCACGCAGACGGGCATGGTGGCAGGAACGCCAGCGTATCTGGCGCCCGAGGTCGCGAGGGGCACCAAGCCCTCGCCCGCCTCGGACGTGTTCTCGCTGGGCGCCACGTTGTACGCCGCGGTCGAAGGCACGCCGCCATTCGGCGGCACGGGCGAGAACTCGCTGGCCCTGCTGCACAAAGTGGCCGCCGGACAGTTCCCGCCGCCGCAGCAGGCGGGCGTGCTGGCCGTTCCTCTGCAGGAGATGATGCAGCTGGACGCGGCCGAGCGGGTCAGCGTGCGGGAGGCCGAGCAGATGCTCACCCAGGCCGCAGCCGGTCAGCAGCCGACGGCGATGCTCGGCGCCTGGCCCGGAGGCGAGGCACCGACCCGCGCGATGAACCCGCCGACGATGCCCGGCGTTCCCCCGATCACGGAGTACGCCGAGCCGGTACCGGAGGATGCTGAGCCGCCGAAGCGTTCAGCGCGGCGCTGGGCGATCGCCGCCCTCGTGGTCGCGCTGCTGGCGGGGATCGGGCTCGCCGCCTACTTCCTGCGTGACGGCGACGACCCCGGTTCGGAAACCGTCGAACTCACGCCCGCAGCGATGGAGCGAGCCGTCGCGGACTATTACGACCTGCTACCCGACCAGGCCGAGCAGGCGTGGGAGCGGTTGGGCCCGGCGCTGCAGGAGCAAGGCAGGCAGAACTACCTGGACCGCTGGTCGGAGGTGGACGACGTCGACACCGTCGCGGAGCCCCGCACTACAGGCTCGGACACTGTCAGGGTCGGGATCGAGCTCGAACTCGGCAACGGCACCGTCCGCAACGAGGTGCACTCGCTGACCCTCATCACCTCGTCCGAGCGGCTGCTGATCAACGATGACAGGCTGCTGCGCGAGGACGAGACCGGCCCGGCAGCGACCGCGCCGGAGACCGTCACCGAGAGGCCGAAACCCACGACGACGACCGACGCGCCCCCGACTACCACGACGACGACCGACGCGCCGCCCACTACCACGACGACGCAGACGACGACCACTACCGAGCAGCCGACCACCACGACCGAGCAGCCACCGACGACGGAACCGGACGAGAACCCGACGGACGAGGGAGCGGCGGGTGAGTGACCACCGCGAGTAGCAGGCGTTCGGTGCTCTGCGCGAGCCGGCGCAGCACTGCCTGGGCCACCTTGCGAGCCAGCGGCGCGCCCAAGCACGGGTGGATGCCGTGCCCGAAGCCGTGGTCCTTGGGGTGGTGGCAGGCGGACACCGCAAGCACTCACAGAACGATTGACGCGGACTCGCCCACATCGACCCGAAGACTGGCCGCTGACGGGCCAGTTCCAGCTCGGTGTGGATCTGTGCCCGTTCATCGGCCGGATCGGCCACGATGGTCGCGAGTGTCCAGGCAGGTTTCCCGCCGGGCGCTGCGCCCGGCTAGCCAATCTGACGCGCGCCCGACGACGTCACCGGCCAGGAGCAGCGCAACGCAAGCCGTTGACCTCGCCGGCCTCAGCCATCCTGTCGTCGTAGGTGATCAGCAAGTCGGTGTCGAGCAGCATCGCGGACGCGACGTGTATGGCGTCCAGTGAGCGCAGCCGGTCGGGGTTCAGCCGCTGGCTGAGGCTAACCACTTCGTCGCTGATCGGAGACTCGGAGACACCCGACAACGCGTCATCGACGTAGTCGGCGGCTGCCGCGTAGCCGAGGGTGAAACGCGCACGGATGGCCCTACTCACCTCGATCGCGGCCAGCCGGGAGGAGAGCAACAAGGCCTGACCGTCGACATGCTCACGTAGCGTTCGCCTTAGGTCCTGGGACTCCGGTTCCTCGATCACCCGTTTGAGTAGTGCGCTGCTGTCAACGTAGACGCGCATCAGACGCGATCATCGCGGTCGAGGATGTCAAGACTGTCCTCATCCGACAGTAAGTGCAGCCGGGGCCTGACATCTCGGAACGGCACACGGGGTCGCGTCACCTTGCCGCGACTGACCAACGGATCGATGCTGCCAGCCTGCTCCGGGATCAGCCCCAGATACCTTCCGACCGCCTCGCGCAGCAGATCCTGCTGCGACCGCCCCGTACGTTCCGCCTCGGTCTTGAGGGCGGCCTCGGCCTCAGCGCCCAGCCGCAAATTCATTGCCATCCTCTAACGGTACCAAATCAATACCACTAATGGTACCGACAGCATCTGCCACCAGGATCATCAACGAGGTGGGCCCTCTCCCGTGTAAGAACGTCGCAATCCGCATCGCCGTGCCGGGCTGTGATCAAGTTCCACGTCGGCTCCGACACGCCGTTCTGGCGCGAC
>WHUD01000231.1 GCA_009377385.1 Actinophytocola sp. | reverse complement strand
TGACCCTTGAGAATCCGAGCGGCGATGGTCTTCCGTTCCAGCTCGGCGAATATCGCGGCGAGCTGGAGGAAGAATCGGCCCATTTCCGACTCCGTGTCTATGGAGTCATCCACGCACACGATCCGCTTGCCGTTGGCCTCTGCCCATGTGAGTAGTTCGAGCGTGTCCCTGGCGTTCCTGCTGATCCTGTCCAGCTTCCAGGCAACGAGGACTTCCCACTGCCTGACCTTCTCGGGGTCAGTGAGCCACGGGCCGAGCCCGTCCCGCTCGAACGGCGAGACGGACCCGCTCACGTCGATATCCTCGGTGGTGTGGACTAGCTCACCGTCGTGTCCGTCGCTCCACCAGCGGATGACCTCGTGTTGGCGCTCTACGCTGGTGCTGGTGTCGGTGTACTTGCTGAGCCGTACGGCTCCCAGGATGCCCATGGACGTATCCTACAGTCCCTAGGACGCGACAAATCGCGAGCGCTCTACGAGTGGAACTACTCGAAACAACTGCTGCGGATCCAAACCGCCGGGACCGATGCGACGTGGGAGCAAACCCACGACGACATCTTCACCGACGAGTTCCTCCTCGCGCGCCCGCTCCTGCGTGCGATCCGCAGGGCCGACCCCACCGTGCTGCTGATCGACGAAACCGACAAGGCAGACATCGAGATCGAGGGCCTGCTGCTTGAGGTGCTGTCGGACTTCCAGATCACCATCCCAGAGCTTGGCACCGTCCGGGCCGCACGCAGGCCGTTCGTGGTGCTGACGTCGAACGCGACAAGGGAGCTGTCGGAAGCCCTCAAACGCCGGTGCCTCTACCTGCACCTCGACTACCCCACGCGGGAGCGCGAGCGCGACATCGTTCTGGCGCAGGTGCCCGGTATCGAGGCCACGCTGGTCGACCGGCTGGTCGAGGTGGTCGCGACGCTGCGGACGCTGGAGCTCAAGAAGGTGCCGTCGATCGCCGAGACCGTCGACTGGGCGCATACTCTCCTCGCGCTCGGGACGTCCACAATGGACGAATCCGCGATCAGGAACACGCTCGGCGCGGTGCTCAAACACCAGTCCGACCAGCTCCGCGCCGTCAAGGAACTGGGGCTACCCGGTGCCGGACGCTGACCGAACAGCGCTGCTCGACCACCACATCGCGTTCCTCGACGCGCTGCGGGAGTCCGGTCTGCCGGTGTCGTTGGTCGAGGGGCTGGACGCAGCCCGCGCTGCGACGATGGTCGAGCCGCTCGACCGGGAGGCGCTGCGGGCGGCCTACGCGGCGACCGTCGTCAAACGCCACGGTCACCGGCCGCTCTTCGACGAGCTCTTCGACCTGTGGTTCCCGCGCGCGATCGGTGAAGGACGCAGTGACGACCGCCCGTCACGACCGGAACCGCGCGTCGAGGTCACCGGTGGCCGCGCGGCCCCGGACGACGTGCGCGAGATGCGGGAAAAACTCGCGGAACTGCTGTTCGACGGCGACGACGCCGGGCTGCGGCAGCTCGCGAGCCGGGCTGTCACCCGCTTCGGAGAGATCGGCGGCGGCGTGACTAGCGGAGCGGCCGGACGCGGCGGTGCGGCGTCGCGCGGATCCAGCGGCAGCGAGGGCATGCGGGTCGGCGCGAGCACCGGCGCCCGGTCGTGGTCACGAACACCGTGTTGGACGCCCTCACCCCGAGGACGTTGCTCGCGGGTTTGTTGCGCAGCGGTGCCGAGCGCGACGAGTTTGCCCAATCGCTCGCTCGCCGCGCATACCGCGAACGCATCGCGCGCTTTGAACGCCTGGTCAACGCCGAGGCGCGCCGCCGGGTCGCCGAGGACAGGGGAGCGGACGCGACCGCGAAGTCCGTCGTGCGGCCACCGCTCGACCAGATCGACCTCATCGGCGCGAGCCAGTCGGAACTCGCCGCGCTGCGCAGGGAGATCTACCCGCTCGCACGGCGGCTGGCTACCAAGAAGGGCATGAAGCGCAGGCGCGGCGGCGCGGGGCCGCTCGACTTCCGCCGCACCATCCGTGCCTCACTCGCCACCGGTGGCGTTCCGGTCAACACGCGACACCGGCCACGCCGACCGCACAAACCGGAACTCGTCGTGCTGTGCGACGTCAGCTCCTCGGTGGCGTCGTTCGCCCGGTTCGGGCTGCTGCTGGTCTACGCGCTGAGCGAGCAGTTCAGCGCGGTGCGGTCGTTCGCGTTCGTCGACACCGTCCAGGAGGTCACGCGGCATTTCACCGAGGCGGACGACGTCGCCGACGCCATCAACCGGATGGAGCAGGGACTCAGCATGCGGTTGATGGGCGGCGGCACCAACTACGGGCGCGTGTTCACCCGCTTCGACGAGCGCTACGCCGACGCGATCACACCGAAGACCACCCTGCTCGTCCTCGGCGACGCTCGCGCGAACTACGTCGACCCGGCGCTGTCGACGTTCGCCGGACTCGCGGCGCGCGCGAAACACGCCTACTGGCTCAACCCGGAGCCGTGCGATAACTGGGGGACCGGCGACTCGGCCGCGCCCACGTACGCCGAGGTCGTCGAGATGGTCGAGTGCCGGAGTCTGGCGCAGCTCGCCGACTTCGTCCGCGACCTGGAGTAGCGCACGTCGCTGGGCTCAGACGGTCTTGGCAGCCCAGAGCACCGAGGACAACAGTACGCCGAGGCCGTTGGTAGCCCAGTGCAGCCCGGCCGAGGCGAGGATGCTGCCGCTACGACGTCGCAGCTCGGCGAACAGCACCCCGGCCAGGGCCGTGAACGCCACCACCCCGGCGACCACCAGCAGTTGCGAGCCCGGTCCTGCCGCAGCGTCCACAGCCTTGTTCTGGCTGCCAAGACCCAGCGCGGGCAGGATGTGCCACAGCCCGAACAACGCCGACGACGCGCCTGCCGCCCACGCCGCGCCGAGCGGTCGACGGAACAACCCCAGCAGCACCCCTCGGAAGGCGATTTCCTCCAGCAACACCGTTTTGATCGGGATGATCACCAGCGCGAGAAAAAGCGCGGAGCCGATCGCGATGTCGTAGCGGACGTCGAGGAACATCGTGCTCGTCAGCGGCAGCAGCGCGCCGATCACGTAGATCGCGCCCACGATGAGCAGCGCCACCCCGGCGTACGCTGCGCCCTTGCGCCACGTGTGCTTACTCAGTCCGAGGTCATGCCAGGTCAGGCCCATGCGGCGAGCGAGGCCGACCAGCACAACGGCGACGGCGGGGCCTGCGATCAGTCCGATTTTTGCGGGACCGAAGCCGATGGTGAGGTTGACGGCGACAAGCAGCGCGATGGTTACCGCGACGACGAGTGCGCGTCGTCGCGGCGTGGGGGCTGCGTTCTGCCTGCCTGCGGCAAAGCGTGTCGTTACCGTTTCGATATCTTCGAGTGTACGGCACTATGGCAGCCACCTAGTGTCCTGCGCCGGAAATTCGTTTAAGAATTCGTGCGAGTGAGTTGAGGATC
>WHUD01000230.1 GCA_009377385.1 Actinophytocola sp. | reverse complement strand
GGACCGCGTGCGGACTCGTAGGCGGCGGCGACCCGGTACATCCGGTCGTCGGCCAGCGCGGGCGCCATGATCTGCAGGCCGACCGGCAGCCCGTCGTCGTCGGCGAGCCCGCTCGGCACGCTCATCGCGGCGTTGCCAGCCAGGTTGGCCGGGATGGTGCACAGGTCAGCGAGGTACATCGCCATCGGGTCGTCCACGCGCTCGCCGATGCGGAACGCCGTGGTCGGCGTCGTCGGCGACACGAGGACGTCGACCTGCTCGTACGCGGCGGCGAAGTCGCGGGTGATCAATGTGCGCACCTGCTGCGCCGAGCCGTAGTAGGCGTCGTAGTAGCCGGACGACAACGCGTAGGTGCCGATCATGATGCGCCGCTTGACCTCAGGCCCGAACCCGGCCTCGCGCGACAGCGACATGACCTCCTCTGCGCTGCGGTCGCCGTCGTCGCCGACCCGCAGACCGTAGCGCATCGCGTCGAACCGGGCGAGGTTCGATGAGCACTCACTCGGCGCGATCAGGTAGTAGGCGGGCAGCGCGTAGTCGAAGTGCGGGCAGGAGATCTCCACGACCTCGGCACCGAGCGCGCGCAGCTGTTCGACGGCGGCCTGGAACGAGTCCAGCACGCCCTGCTGGTAGCCCTCACCGCTGAACTCGGTGACCACGCCCACCTTCACGCCGGTCAGGTCGCCGTTCGCGCCCTGCTTGGCGGCCTCGACCACGCCGGGTACCGGGGCGTCGATCGACGTCGAGTCGAGCGAGTCGTGACCGGCGATGATCTCGTGCAGCAGTGCCGCGTCCAGCACCGTGCGGGCGCACGGACCCGCCTGGTCCAGCGACGACGAGAATGCCACGAGGCCGTAGCGGGACACCCCGCCGTAGGTGGGCTTCACCCCGACGGTGCCGGTGACCGCGCCCGGCTGGCGGATGGAGCCACCGGTGTCGGTGCCGATCGCCAGCGGCGCCTCGAACGCCGCCAGCGCCGCCGATGACCCGCCGCCGGAGCCGCCGGGGATGCGGCTGGTGTCCCACGGGTTCCGGGTGGGTCCGTAGGCGGAGTTCTCGGTGGAGGAGCCCATGGCGAACTCGTCCATGTTGGTCTTGCCGAGGATCGGCACGCCGGCCTCGCGCAGCTTGCGGGTGACGGTGGCGTCGTACGGCGGCAGCCAGCCTTCCAGGGTCTTGGAGCCGCAGGTGGTCGGCACGCCCTTCGTGGTGAGGACGTCCTTGAGCCCGAGCGGCACGCCCGCCAGCGGCGATGCTGGCGGCTTGCCCGCGGCGACGTCGGCGTCGACCTTGGCGGCGGCTTCGAGCGCGCCTTCGGCGTCGACGTGCCGGAAGGCGTTGAGCTGGTCGTCCACCTTGGTGATCCGGTCCAGATGCGCCTGCGTTACCTCGACGGAGCTGAGCTCGCCTGCGTGGATGCGCGCGGCGAGCTCCGCGGCGGTCTGCTTGATCACGCTCACTGCTCCTCCCCCAAGATGCGCGGCACGCGGAAGCGGCCTTCTTCTGCCGCGGGCGCGCCGGACAGCGCCTGCTCCTGGGTCAGGCCCTGCCGCACCTCGTCCTCGCGGAAGACGTTGGTCAGCTCGACCGCATGCGACGTCGGTGGCACGTCCTGTTCCGTGCCGACGACCTCGCTGACCTTGGCGACGGATTCCAGGATCACGTCGAGCTGCGGGGCGAAGGTGTCGAGCTCTTCGTCGGTGACGCCGAGTCTCGCCAGCTTGGCGAGGTGCGCGACCTCGTCACGGGAAATGTTGGGCACGCGGGCAACCCCCGGATGATGCGGTTCGTGTTGGGCTTGAGATGCCCCGAGTCTATGGCGTACAGCGCAGAAGTCCAACGGCGGATCCATGCCGGTGTGACAGTCTGGAAGAATCCGTCGCGGCATTCAGTATCCGATGGTTCGGACCTGCAAGCAGTCCTCACGGCCTTCGGTTCGGACCTGCAAGCAGTCCTCACACACCAGGGAAGAGGTTCGCGTTGTCTTTTCTGATCCGGGTCCAGCTCCCGGACAGCCCAGGATCGCTCGGTGCTGTCGCATCGGCGCTCGGCATGGTCGACGCGGACATACTCAGTGTGGACGTTGTTGAGCGCTCGCCAGGGATCGCGGTCGATGACCTCGTGGTCGAGCTGCCAGCCGGTAGCCTCCCGGATGCCCTGATCACGGCGGCGGAGAGCGTGGAGGGCGTCGTCGTTGACGCGGTCCGGCCCTACGCCGGGGTGCTCGACACCCACCGTGAGCTGGAGCTGGTCGAGGAGATAGCGGGAAACCCGAAGGAAGGGCTCGCGCTGCTCGCCGACGGGGTGCCCCGCATCATCCGATCGGGCTGGGCGCTTGTCGTCGGCTACCGCGAGAACGAGGTGGTGCGGCTGGCGGCGTCCAGTGCCGCGCCGGAGGCGCCGATCACCGAACTCCCCTGGTTACCACTCGAACGAGCGACGATCCTCGACGCCGAGGACGGCTGGATCCCGTCGACATGGCGCGAGCTGGGCACCGAGCTAGCCGCGACGCCGCTCGGCAAGCCGGACCGGGCGCTGCTGGTCGGCAGGCCGGGCGGCCCGCAGTTCCGCGCCGCCGAGGTCGCCCGCCTCGCCCACCTGGCAGGCATTGTCTCCGTCGTGCTGGACGGCTGAAACCGCGAGTTCCGGGCGAGCCGAACGGGGCGTTCGGTGCACTATGCGGGCCGAACGCCCCGTTCGGCCCGCATTGCCCGGCCGCGAGTCCCCGCCCTACGCCGACCCATCCAACGCCCGCCGCAGCAGCAGCACCAGCTCGCCGCGGTCCTCTGGCTCGTCGCTGAGCACCGCCTGCATGAGCAGTCCGCACAGCAGCACGCCGAGCATCCGCCCGGTCACCGAGTCGGTGCGGTCGCTGAGGACGTCTGCAAGCGCGCGGTCCCAGTCCACGGCGGCCTTGCGCAGCCGGGGCCGGTGCAGCGCGAGCGCGTAGAGGTTGTACTCCGCCATGGTGTCCTCGCGCTTGTCGCTGACAGAGTCCATGACGAAGTCGGCGAGCGCCTCCGCGATGTCGGCGTCCGGCGGGAGCGCGCGTTCCCACTCCCGTAGCTGCGCGACGCTGCGCTCGGCCGCAGTCGCCAGCGCAGCCGCGATCAGGTCGTCCAAGGTCGCGAAGTGATACGTCGTCGAGCCGAGCGGCACCTCGGCGGCGGCGGCAACCTTCCGATGGGTAAGCGCGTTGACCCCCTGCTCACCGATCACCTTGATGGCCGCCCGCGCGATGCGGCCCCGCCGGTCGGGGTCGGTCGGGCCGCGCTGTCTGCGCTTGGCGGGCGCCTCGCTCGTCGTCATGGCTGCGTGCTGTCCCCTCGCTGTCCCTGAAAGCCTCCGATAACCACGGTATCTCGACCCTTTTATGGACGCCAGTACACATCTTGTGTACGGTTGTACGCATCCAAAAGCCAGCAACGACTGGAGGGACCTGCCCCCATGCGGGACCTGTTCATCGACGGCCGCTGGGTCGACGCGACGGGAACGGGACCGGCGCGCGTCGTCCTCAACCCGTCGACTGCCGCCGAACTGGCCATCGTCTGCGAGGCGGACGAGAAAGACGTCGACGCTGTCGTGACCGCCGCACGCCGGGCCTTCGACGAGGGCCCCTGGCGTGCCACGACCGCGCG
>WHUD01000022.1 GCA_009377385.1 Actinophytocola sp. | reverse complement strand
GGCCGAGCAGGACGCGATCATCCGGCTCGATCACCCAGGCCGGACTTCCGCAGTTCGTAGGCACATCAGCGCCTGATCGATAGCATTCGCGCTGGTCACGGCGACGTTCCTGATGTTCTTCGCGCCCTTGGTGTCCTGGGTGGTCACGAAGACCAGGCTGCGTGGGCCCGGTGCGATCGACGCGCTGGCTTGGCTGCGCACGAACAACTACCCGCTGAAGCTGGTCACCAACACCACGTCGCGATCCCGCCGCTGGATCGCCGACACCCTGGTCAGCGAGGGCTTCGACGTCGGTATCGACGACGTGGTCACCGCTCCGGTCGCCACCGCCGCCTACGTCGCGGAGCACTTCCCCGGCGCCCGGTGCCTGGTGCTGAACAGCGGCGACATCGCGGAGGACCTGGCCGGCATCGACGTCGTGACCGACGGCACGCCGGACGTCGTCCTCGTCGGCGGGGCGGGCCCGGAGTTCTCCTACGACGCGCTCAATACGGCGTTCGGGCACGTGCAGCGGGGCGCGCGGCTGGTCGCCATCCAGCGCAACCTGTTCTGGCGCACCGACGCCGGGCTGCAGCTCGACACTGGGGCGTTCCTCGCCGGGCTGGAGCAGGCCGCCCATGTGGAGGCCGACGTGGTGGGCAAACCGGCGCCGAGCTTCTTCGCCAGCGCGTTGCGGCTCATCGACGTCCCAGCCGAGGACGCGATGATGGTCGGTGACGACATCGAGTCCGACGTGCTCGCGGCGCAGCGGGCCGGGCTGATCGGGGTGCTCGTCAAGACCGGCAAGTACCTGCCCGAGACGCACGCCAACGCGGACGGCACCCCGGACCACGTGATCGACTCGTTCGCCGACCTGCGCGGACTGCTGCGCGACTAGTCGTCGCGGCCTTCAAGCAGCAGCCGCACCGACAACTCAAGCCGATGCTGGACGTCGGTGGCTGACGCGCGCCGGGTCACCCACGCCACCAGGTTCGCCATCCAGACGTCGGCGATCATGTGGAAGATGACGCTGTCCCGCTCGGTGGGCTCGTCCTTGCCCATCGCGCGGGCGAACATGTTCTCCATCAGCTTGCCGACCTGCTCCACCTCGGCGGCGGCCGTGGTGTCGGCGAACATGAACGCGCGCACCATCGCCTCGGTCAGGTGCGGGTCGCGCTGCATCATCCGCGTGTTGCGGCCAAGCACGAACAGCAGCCGGTCGGTCGCGGTCTCGCCGGGGATTTTGGTGCGGTCGAGCTTCTCGCTCGCCCGCTGGAACTCCCGCGATAGTCCGGCGACGAGTAGGTGCACTTTGGACGGGAAGTACCGGTACAGCGTGCCGAGCGCGACGTCGGCCTTGTCCGCGACCGCACGCATCTGCACCGCGTCGTAGCCGCCCTTCGCCGCGAGCGCGAGCGTGGCGTCGATGATCCGCTTGCGCCGTTCGCGCTGCGCCGCCGACCCGAGCTCCTCGCTCGACGTCGTGGCCATGCCGGCGCTGTTGGGCGTCGCTTGTGGCGGCATCCGCTGGCTCCCCGTTGGTCGGAACATGTTGCAGGTTGTCAGGAGCAGCTTACCTGAACGTCTCGGCTCCGTATGTGGTGCGGTAGTCGACACAGATATAGAACACGTTCTACTCTGAGGTAGCAGACGTCGCCGAGGAGGAACCGTGCCGATCGCCATCACCGACACCCAGCGCGCGCTCGCCGACTCCATCAGGGACTGGGCGGACACGCCAGAGCGGCCGTGGACGGGATTGGCCGACATCGGGCTGTTCGGCATCGCGGTGCCTGACGACCTCGGCGGCGCCGGTGCCAGCGTCGCCGACGCCGCAGCGGGGCTGGAGGCCGCCGCCGAGGCGCTGGTGCCCGGCCCGGCGCTGCCGACGATGCTCGCCGCTGTGCTGCTCGGCCGCCACGCGGACGCCGCCGTCGCCAAGGAGGTCGTCCCCGGCCTTGTCGCGGGGACGTCTCGGGCGGCCGTCGCGCTGGAAGGCACTGTCACCGGCACCACGACGCCCGACGGCGTCCGGCTGTCCGGGGACGCCGGACTGGTCCCCGGCGCTGACGCCGATGCCGTGCTGCTCCTGCCAGCCGACGTCGACGGCGAGCAGCGGTGGTGCGTCGTGCCGCCCGGCCTCGCCAGCATCGAACGCCTGGACGTCCTCGACCTGAGCCGGGACATCGCCCGTGTCCGGCTGGACGACGTCGTGCTGCCGCCGACCGCGTTGCTGCCCGGCGGCGTCGACGTCCGAGACGTCCGGGACCTGGCGGCCACCCTCGCCGCGGCGGAGGCGTCCGGTGTCGCGGCGTGGTGCCTGCGCACCGCGAGTGAGTACGCCTGCGTGCGGGAGCAGTTCGGCGTCAAGATCGGCACGTTCCAGGCGGTCAAGCAGTTGTGCGCCACCGCGCTGTGCCGTGCGGAGCAGGCCGCCGCGCTCGCCTGGGACGCCGCACGCGCCGCCGACGAGGATCCGGACCAGCACGCCTTCGCCGCGGCGGTAGCGGCGGCAGGCGCCCTCGACGCTGCCGTGGACAACGCCAAGGACTGCATCCAGACGCTCGGCGGCATCGGCTTCACCTGGGAACACGACGCCCACCGCTACCTGCGCCGTGCCGTCGCGCTGCGGCAGTGGCTCGGCGGCAGCGTGGCGTGGCGACGTCGTGCCGCCCGGCTCGCGCTGGCAGGCTCTCGCCGCGAGCTGGCCATCGACCTGGCCGAACACGGCCCGGACGCCGCCACCGCCGACCGCGTGCGGGACGACGTCGCCGAGATTGCCGCCGCTCCGGAGGGCAGGCGCAGGTCGCTGCTGGCCGAGACCGGCTACCTGATGCCGCACTGGCCCAAGCCGTACGGGCTCGACGCATCGCCCGCGCTGCAACTGGCCATCGACGCCGAGCTCGACCGGGCCGGTGTCGAGCGCGCTGACCTGGTCATCGGCGGCTGGGCAACCGCGACCATCCTGCGCCACGGCACCGACGACCAGCGCGACCGCTTCCTGCTGCCGACGTTGCGGGGTGAGCTGAGCTGGTGCCAGTTGTTCAGTGAGCCGGAGGCGGGCTCCGACCTCGCCTCGCTGCGCACCGTAGCGGAACGCGCTGACGGTGGCTGGCTGCTGACCGGGCAGAAGGTGTGGACGTCGCTCGCGCGCGAGGCAGACTGGGGAATCTGCCTCGCCCGCACCGACAAGGACGTCCCCAAGCACAAGGGCATCACGTACTTCCTGGTCGACATGACGTCGCCCGGCATCGAGACCCGGCCGCTACGGGAGATCACCGGCGAGGAACGGTTCAACGAGGTGTTCCTGACCTGCGTGTTCGTGCCGGACGCCGACGTCGTCGGCGAGCCTGGTGACGGCTGGCGGCTCGCCCGCACCACGCTGGCGAACGAGCGCGTCGCGATGAGCGACTCGTCGCTCGGCGAGAGCCTTGAGCGGCTGCTCACACTCGTGCGGGAGGACACCGACCTGGCCGAGATCGGCCGGCTGATCGTGGACGGCGCTGCGTGCGCGCTGCTCGACCTGCGCTCGGTGCTCAACCAGCTCGCCGCACAGGGTCAGGGCGCGGAGTCCAGTGTGCGCAAGCTGATCGGCGTGCGGCATCGGCAGGACGTCGCTGAGGTGGCGCTTGACCTGCTCGGTCCTGCCGGGGCGGCCGACGAGCCCGCCACCCACGACGTCCAGCACGAGTTCCTGCTCAGCCGGTGCCTGAGCATCGCGGGCGGGACCACGGAGGTGCTCCGCAACGTCGCGGCTGAGCGGATTCTCGGGCTGCCGCGTTAGAACTAGAACATGTTCTAGTTTTTGGTTAGAATCGCTGGTATGCAGCGACTCACCGGGCTCGACGCCAGCTTCCTGTACCTCGAAACGCCCCAGCAGTTGCTGCACGTGTGCGCGTTGCTCACGCTCGATCCGTCCACCGTACCCGGCGACCACACGGCCGACGACTTCACGCGGCGGCTCGCGGAACGGTGCGCACGGATTCCGGTGTTCCGCCGCAAGCTGTACAGCACGCCGTTCAACCTGGACCACCCGGTATGGGTGACCGACGAGGAGTTCGACGTCGACAACCACGTGTCCCGAGTTTCCCTGCCGGGCGGCAGGGAACAGCTCGACGAGCTGTGCGCCGAGATCGCGAGCACGCCGATGTCGCGGGACCGGCCGCTGTGGGAGATGCACGTCGTCGAGGCCGATGGGCAGCTCGCGGTGATCGCGAAGATGCACCACGCGGGCATCGACGGCGTCAGCGGTGCGAACCTCATCTCCTACCTGTCGAGTCTGGAACCGGACGCGCCGCTGCCGGAGCCGCCCTCGGACGAACCCGGCCCGCCAAGCCCGGCCGACGTGATCGGCGCCGGGCTGGCGGGATTCGTCCGCAAGCCCGTCGAGCTGGCGCGGCTGCTGCCCGAACTGCTCGGCCTCGCCCCGGCGTTCATCGCGCGCTCGCTGCGCGGCGAGGGCATGCGGCTGCCGTTCACCGCGCCGAGGACGTCGTTCAATGGCACCATCACCGGCGACCGCAGTGTCGCCCACGTCGACCTGCCGCTGGACGAGGTCAAGCGGGTCAAGAACGCCTTCGGCGTCACGGTCAACGACGTCGTGCTCGCGCTGTGCTCCGGGGCGTTGCGGACGTTCCTCGCCGAGCGCGGCGAGCTGCCGGGCAAGCCACTGCTGGCGACGGTGCCGGTGTCGGTGCGGGACCGCAGTAAGCGTTCGGATCACGGCTCGAACAAGGTCTCCACGCTGTTCTCCTCGCTGCCGACGCACTTGGCCGACCCGGTGGAGCGGCTGCGTGAGCTGGGCGAGAGCAACCGTAAGGCCAAGCGGCACCATGAGTCGATCCCGGCGGACCTGCTGCAGGACTGGGCGCAGTTCGCCGCGCCGACGACGTTCGGGCTCGCGGTGCGCGCCTACTCCGCGCTGCGGCTCGCGGAGAAGCATCCGGTCGTCCACAACCTGGTGATCTCCAACGTCCCCGGTCCGCCGATGCCGCTGTACTTGCTCGGCGCGCGGATCACCGGGATGTACCCGCTCGGGCCGGTGTTCCACGGCGCAGGCCTGAACGTCACGGTGGTGTCGCTCGCCGGGCGGGTCGACGTCGGGCTGATCGCCGCGCGGAACCAGGCGGACGACCTGTGGCCGCTTGCGGAGGCGTTGCCCGCCGCGCTGGCCGAGCTGGTGACGGCCGCGGAGCTTGCCACGGGCGGGGGTTCTGGTAGAGACTAGAACATGTTCCAGTTTCGTAGCGTGAGGAGAGCGGGTGGACTTCGGTCAGGACGAGATCGCGCGGGCGATCTCCGGGCTCGCGGGCGACGTGCTGCGCGCCGAGTGCGATCCCACAGCCAGCCCTGGTGACGGCTTTGACGAGGGCGCCTGGGCCGCGCTGGCCAAGGCGGGGCTGCTGTCGCTGGTCCTGCCCGCCGACCTTGACGGCGACGGCCTCGGTATCGGTGAGGTCGCCGCGCTGCTGACCGAGGTCGGCAGGCGTGCGGCGGCCGTGCCCGCCCTCCCGGCGCTGGCGCTGGGCGCGCTGACGGTCGCCCAGCACGGCACCGCCGAGCAGCGCGCGGCACTGCTGCCCGGCGTCGGGGACGGCACGACGCTGCTGACCGCCGCGCTCAGCGAGCCGGGCGCGCCGCTGCCCGAGACGCCCGCCACTCCCGCGACCGCCGCGCCCGCGATCTTGATGCGTTCTGGCGATCATGATGACCACGACGCCTCAAGATCCACTCAGTCGTCCGGCCCGTGGCGGCTCACCGGCACCAAGACGTCGGTGCCCTACGCGACGCGGGCCCACCACGTGCTCGTCACCGCGACCACCCCGGACGGCGTGGGCGTCTTCGTGCTCGATCCGCACGCCGAGGGCGTCACCCTCACCGCGACACCGACGTCCACCGGCGCAGCGGAGCACACCCTGACACTGGCCGACGCGCCCG
The DNA here is from genome assembly GCA_009377385.1 of Actinophytocola sp. Lineage (GTDB taxonomy): Bacteria > Actinomycetota > Actinomycetes > Mycobacteriales > Pseudonocardiaceae > Haloechinothrix_A. The sequence continues at coordinate 41,099 of WHUD01000022.1, read as the reverse complement.
CCGAACGGCTCGGTACTGATACCACCGGCGGCACAGCGGCGGCGCTGCGGGCCAACGGCGTCGCCGGGGCGCTCGCCTTCGGCAGCGGCGCGCTCGCGGGCGCCCTGGAACTAACCACGGAGCACCTGCGCACCCGCCACCAGTTCGGCAAGCCGCTAGCCACGTTCCAGGCCGTCGCGCAGCAGATCGCCGACGTCTACATCGCCGCACGGACCGTCGAGCTAACCGCGACCTCGGCGATCTGGCGGCTCGCCACCGGCCGCGACGCCACAGAGGACATCGACATCGCCACCTACTGGCTCACCTCCGAGACGCTGCCCGCCGTCCGCACCTGTCACCACCTGCACGGCGGCCTGGGCGTCGACGTCACCTACCCGCTGCACCGGTACTACGCGACGCTCAAGGACCTCGCCCGCTTCCTCGGCGGAGCGGGGCACCGGCTCGACGCACTCGCGGGAAAGGAGCGCTGAGGTGCACATCGACCTCACCGATGACCAGCGCGCTCTGCGCGACGAGTTGCGCGTGTACTTCGCCGGGCTGATGACCGCCGAGGAACGCGCCGCGATGCGCACCGAACGGCATGGCCCGGTGTTCCGCGATGTGGTGCGGCGCATGGGCCGCGACGGCTGGCTCGGCGTCGGCTGGCCGGTGGAGTACGGCGGCCACGGGTTCGGCGCCGTCGAGCAACACATCTTTGTGGACGAAGCCTCGCGCGCCGACGTCCAACTGCCGTCGGTGACGTTGCAGACCGTTGGCCCCACACTCCAGGCCTACGGCACTCAGCAGCAGAAGGACTTCTTCCTGCCGAAGATCCTCGCCGGTGAGGTGCACTTCGCGATCGGTTACAGCGAGCCGGATGCGGGCACCGATCTCGCTTCGCTGCGCACAACGGCGGTCCGCGACGGAGACCACTACGTCGTGAATGGACAGAAAATCTTCACCACCGGTGGTCACGACGCGGACTACATCTGGCTCGCCGTCCGGACCAATCAGGACGCGCCGAAGCACAAGGGCATCTCGATCCTGATCGTCGACACCCGCGACCCCGGATACGACTGGACGCCGATCATCACCTGCGACGGCGCGCACCACGTCAACGCCACGTACTACACCGACGTCCGGGTGCCGGTGGACATGTTGGTCGGCGAGCAGGACAAGGGCTGGAAGCTGATCACGTCGCAGCTCAACCACGAGCGCGTCATGCTCGGGCCTGCAGGGCGGATTGGCGCGGTCTACGACCGAGTCCGCGCATGGGCGGCGACGCACAACCTGCTCGACCGGTCCGACGTGGCAGCCGCGCTCGCCGAGACCCGCGCTACCCAGCGCGTCAACGAGTTGCTCAACTGGCAGGTCGCCAGCGCCGACGCCGACAAGCCCGTCGACGTCGCGGATGCCTCCGCAACCAAGGTGTTCGGGTCCGAACGGATCCAACGCCTCGTTGCCCTGCTGGAGGACGTCGTCGCGCGCCACGGCGACCTCGCCGACCCCGCAACAGCCGCGCTCGCCGACTGGCTGGACATGCAGGCCAAACGCAACTTGGTGCTCACCTTCGGCGGTGGCGTCAACGAAATCCAACGGGAGCTGATCGCCATGACCGGACTTGACCTGCCGAGGGTGCCTCGATGACCGAAACAGAGCGGATCGAGGCGGCCGCTGAACGCATCGCCGCGCAGGGGGCGTCCGCCCCGGTTCTTGGCAGGGATCCGGTGAACCAGGCCATGGTGAACACCTGGACCGAGGCGATAGGCGACGCCAACCCGGTCTACACCGACGCCGACTTCGCGGCGTCATCCGTCCATCATGGACTCGTCGCGCCGCCCGCGATGGCGCAAGTGTGGACGATGCGCGGTCTACATGGGACCCGCGCCGAGGACGACCCGCTCGGCGCGATGATGCTCGCGCTCGATGAGGAAGGTTTCACCTCGGTGGTGGCCACCAATTCGTCGCAGACGTACCACCGCTACCTGCGGCCCGGTGAGCACGTCGCGGCGTCGAACCGGCTGGAGAACGTGGTCGGTCCGAAACAGACCGCACTCGGTGAGGGCTGGTTCGTCACGACCCGTACCACGTGGACGGTCGGCGATGAGGTCGTCGCCGAGATGACGTTCCGGGTCCTCAAGTTCCGGCCCAGCGCGAAGCAGGCAGCCGCGCCGGAGGGAGCGCGGATCATCGACGCGCCGGAGTACTCCGACGGCGTGCTGCGCCCGGTGATCTCCCTCGACACGGCGTTCTTCTGGGAGGGCACGCAGGTCGGTGAGCTGCGCATTCAGCGCTGGGGCGACACGCTGCGCCATCCACCAGGTCCGGTCGACCCCGGCGGGGACCTCGACGTCAAACCCGACTACATCGTGGCGCGCGGCACCGGGACGGTCTACAGCTACGTCGTCCATCACCACCCGAAGGTGCCCGGCAAGCGGCTGCCGTTCGTCGTCGCGCTGGTGGAGCTGGACGAGGGTGTCCGTGTGCTCGGCGAGTTGATCGACGTCGACCCGGACGAGGTCGCCATTGGACTTCCGGTGCGCGCGGTGTTCCTGCGTATCGATGACGAGCTGACCCTGCCTGCCTGGGAGGTAGTGCGATGATCGGGACGACGTTGCCGCCAATGACGATCCACGCGACGCCGACGTTCGTCATCAGCACCGCGCTGGCCACCCGCGACTTTCAGGACGTTCACCACGCCCGCGACGCCGCCGTCGCGCGGGGCTCCAAGGACATCTTCGTCAATATCCTTACCGACAACGGCTTGGTGCAGCGGTTCGTCACCGACTGGGCTGGCCCGGAGGCGCTGGTGCGCTCCATCGACATCCAGCTCGGCGTGCCGTGCTACGCCTACGACACGCTCACCTTCACCGGCACGGTCACCGACCGCGTCACGGTGGACGGTGAACTGCGATACGTGATCGAGGTGACTGGCAAGGGAGACCTCGGAGACCACGTACGCGGCACCGTCCACATCGCCCTGCCGGAGGTGACGTCGTGAGCATTTCCGGACAGGCCGCGATCGTGGGAATCGGCGCGACGGAGTTCTCTAAGGATTCCGGGCGCAGCGAGCTGCGGCTCGCCTCGGAGGCGGTGCGTGCCGCGTTGGCAGACGCCGGACTGGAACCGGCCGATGTGGACGGACTCGTCACGTTCACCATGGACGCCAATGCCGAAATCGCCGTCGCACGGGAACTGGGCATCGGTGAACTGCGGTTCTTCAGCCGTATCGGCTACGGCGGGGGCGCCGCGGCGGCCACTGTGCAGCAGGCCGCGATGGCCGTTGCCACCGGCACCGCCGACGTCGTCGTCGCCTACCGCGCGTTCAACGAGCGGTCCGGGCACCGGTTCGGCCAAGTGTCCACGGCGGCGGCGCAACAGGTCAACACGTCCGGGATCGACAACAGCTTCACCTATCCGATGGGCATCGCGACCCCGGCGGCGACCGTCGCGATGCTGGCGCGGCGGTATCTGCACGACTACGGCGCGAGCAGCGAGGACTTCGGCCGCGTCGCCGTCATCGACCGCGCCAACGCAGCCACCAACCCGAACGCCTGGTTCCACGGCAAGCCGATCACACTGGACGACCACCAGGCGTCGCGCTGGATCGCCGAACCGCTGCGGCTGCTCGACTGCTGCCAGGAGTCCGACGGCGGGGTAGCGCTGGTGATCGTCAGGGCGGAACGCGCGCGCGAGCTGGCGCACCCGCCCGCTGTCGTGCGCGCGGCCGCGCAGGGCAGCGGGCCGGACCAATACGTCATGACCAGCTACTACCGCGACGACCTGGCTTCGCTGCCTGAGATGAACGTGGTCGGTCGGGAACTGTGGCGGCAGGCGGATCTTAGGCCGTCCGATGTGGACGTCGCGGTGTTGTACGACCACTTCACGCCGTACGTGCTGCTGCAACTGGAGGAGCTCGGCTTCTGCGGGCGCGGCGAGGCGAAGGACTTCATCGCGGACGGCATGTTGGAGCTGGACGGCTCGCTGCCGCTGAACCCGCACGGTGGCCAGCTCGGCGAGGCCTATATCCACGGTATGAACGGCATCGCCGAGGGCGTTCGGCAACTGCGCGGCACCGCAGCGAACCAGGTCGCGGGTACGGACACCGTTATGATTACGGCCGGGACTGGCGTGCCGACCAGCGGCCTGGTGCTGACGTCGTCCTAGCGCCAGCGCATTCGCAAGCAGTGTGTCTCAAGCCGACGATGTCGCTGGGATAGACGCAAGTGTCAGGCGTGGGATAGACGCCTGGCGGTTTGATGTCGAGCTTCGGCGTCACTTGGCCCGTGCAGGGATCACCGAGCAGTCCGGTGGAGCACCGCCATCGCCGCGTTGTGGCCGCCGATGCCACTCACCCCACCGCCACGAACCGCGCCCGCGCCGCAGCGGAGGATGCGTGGGTGCTCCGTAGCGACACCCCAAGCGTCGGCGGCGCCGGCCAGTGCACCAACCGGGGCCTCCGCCGAACCGTCGGAAAGATACGGCCACGCCAGATCACCGTGGAAGATGTGCCCAGCGGGCAGCCCCAGCTCGCGCTCCAGGTCAACCGGTGTCTTCACCTCGAGGCACGGCCTGGCGTCGGCGTCGGTGAGCAGGCAGTCCTCGATCGGCTCCGCCAGCACGTCGTTCAGCGACGCCAGCGTCGCGGCCAGCGCCTCCTCACGGGCGGCGTCGTTGTCGGCACGGAACAGCCGCGCGGGCATGTGCAGCCCGAACAGCGTCAGCGTGTGCACCCCCGTCTCGCGCTCGGCGGGCCCGAGGATCGACGGGTCGGTGAGCGAATGGCAGTACACCTCGCACGGCGGCAGGCTCGGCATCCGGCCGGCGGCAGCCTCCGCATAGGCGATGTGGAGCTGCTGGTAGCCCTCGTTGACGTGCAGCGTCCCGCTGAACGCTTCCTCCGGCGTGACGTCCGGATCGGCCAGTCGGGGCAGCCTGCGCAGCACCATGTTCACCTTCAACTGCGCGCCCTCCGGCTCAGGGCCGTCGTACGCCTCATCCAGCAGCGCGGCCAGCCGCGACGGCGCGACGTTGGCCAGCACGTGGCCCGCGTGCACCGTGCGCTCGACGTCGTCGCGGACGTAGCGCACCTCGCCGTCCGGGTCCATGCCCGTCACCTCCGCGCCGGTGACAACCTCGGCACCGGCGCGTTCGGCGGCGTCGCGCAGCGCGGCGGTCACCGCACCCATCCCGCCGGCCGGCACCCGCCACTCGCCGGTGCCGTTGCCGATCACGTGGTACAGGAAGCAGCGGTTCTGCCGCAGCGTCGCATCGTCTGCCGACGCGAACGTACCGATCAGCCCATCGGTGAGCAGCGTGCCGCGTACGGTGTCGTCGGTGAACGTCGACTCCAGCGCGCGACCCAGCGGCTCGGTGAACACCTCCCGCCACGTCCGCTCGTCCACCATGGCGCGCAGGTCATCGCGGCTCGGCAACGGATCGGTCAGCGTCGGGAACACCCGCTCGGCGAGCCGTTCCATACGCGCGGAGAACGCCTGCCACGCCGCGAAATCGGCGTCCGAACCGGTGACGGCGGCGAACGATGCTTTGGTGCGCGCCGGATCGGCATTGTCGACAAGGAGACCCGTCGATCGACCGTCACGGCGCACCGGCGTGTACCAGCCGAACCGGCGCTGGCGCAGCGTCAGCCGCAACCCCAGGTCATCGACGATCCGCTGCGGCAGCAGGCTGACCAGGTACGAGTACCGGGACAGCCGGACGTCGACGCCGGGAAACGCGCGGTACGACACCGCTGCGCCGCCGACCTCGGGACGACGTTCCAGCACCCGCACCGACAGTCCGGCGCGCGCGAGATAGGCGGCCGCGACAAGCCCGTTGTGTCCGCCGCCGACGACTATGACATCCGGATCGGTCACCCGGCCGACCCTACCGGCGCATGGCCTGCGCCGGCACCCGTTACGTCGCGACGAGAATGCCGTCGGCGAGCACCGTAGCGTCGCGCTCCACGGAATGCGCGGTGACCAGGAACCGGTCGCCGTCCGCCCACACGCTGGTGCGCAGCGTCTCGCCGGGGATGACCACGCCTGCGAACTTCGCCGACCATGACAGCACCCGGTGCGGGTCGCCGCCCAGCATGAGATCGGTGACGGCCTTGGCCACGATGCCGTAAGTGCACAGCCCGTGCAGGATCGGCCTGTCGAAGCCTGCCGCCTTGGCGAAATCTGGGTCGGCGTGCAGCGGGTTGCGGTCGCCGCACAGCCGGTAGAGCAGCGCCTGCTGCGGCAGCGTCGGCGTCGACACGACGGCGTCCGGCGAGCGGTCTGGCAGTGTCAGTTTCTCCGAGGGACCCCTCTCGCCGCCGAATCCGCCTTCGCCGCGTGCGAAAATGCTCGACCGCGCCGTCCACAGCGGATTGTCCTCTTCGTCAACGACCTCGGTCTCCTGCACGATCACCGCAGCCTTGCCCTTGTCGTAGACGTCGGCGATGCGACCGCGCGCCGTGCCCTTGCCCGACGTCGGGATCGGCCGGTGCACGGTGACCGACTGGCTGCCGTGCACGACCTTGGCCAGGTCGACGTCGATCCCTGGGAAGGACACCGACGGCGGCTCGTAGGTGCGCAGGTTGGGCGCCACGGTGGCGAAGCTCGGCAGCACTCGCAGGCCCTGCTCGTAGGCGTAGCGCAGCTCGACCGGGTTCACCGGGTCGGCGCCCGCCCCGATGCCGAGGTGGTACAGCAGCACGTCGGACGGCTCCCAGGAGAACGACGTCTCGCCGAGGTCCGCACCGACGGCGACGGCGGGATCGATGGGCATGGGCTGCTCCTCACTCGTAGCTGACGGACACGTCGTCGGTGACGGGCACCGACTGACAGGCAAGCACGATGCCCTCGTCCAAGTCCACCGGTTCCAACACCTCGTTGTTGAGCATCTTCACCTCGCCTGCCATGATCCGGCAGGCGCAGGCGCTGCACGCCCCCTCCCGGCAGGAGTACGGCGCGTCGAGACCCTGCTCGAGCAGGAAGTCGAGCAGCTTGCGCTGTCGGGGCCATGCGAAGGTGTGCTGTTCGCCGTCCAGTTCGACGTCGAGCTGCGTCGGTGCCTCGTCGGGCGCGTCCTCTGTGGAGGCATCCACAGTGTCCTCGACCTCGAACGGGTTGCGGGACAGCGAAACGAATCGTTCGATGTGGACGCGCTTGCGGTCGACGCCCAGTTCGGACAGCGCATCGGAGGCGGCGTCCATGAACTCGCTCGGGCCGCAGATGAACGTCTCCCGCCCAGCCCACGGCGCAGCCAGCGCGGCCAACTGCGGCACGGACGGCAGTCCCTGCACCGACTCCAGCCAGTGCACGACGGTCAGTCGGTCCGGGTGCTGCTGCGCCAACGTCGTCAGTTCGTCCCCGAAGATCACCGAGCGCTCGTCTCGGTTCGCGTAGAGCAGCGTGAGCCTGCCGGTACCGCCAGCTAGCACGGACTTCAGGATCGACATGATCGGCGTGATCCCGCTGCCGCCCGCGAGCAGCAGCAGGTCGTCGTCCAGCGACTTCGGCGTGAACACCCCTGCTGGTGGCAGGACCTCCAGTACCATGCCTTCGGTGGCGTTGTCGCACAGCCAGTTGGAGCCGTAGCCGTCCCGCACCCGTTTGACGGCGACCTTCAGCGGCCCGCCCTCCCTCGGCACGCTGCACAGCGAGTAGCAGCGGCCGACCGAGCCGGTGCGGTCGCTGGGGATGCGCAGCGTCAGGAACTGCCCCGGCCGGTGGCGGAACTTGTCGGCCAGGTCCTCGGGCACGGCTAGCTCAAGAGAGCAGGCGTCCGGCGTCTCGGCGACGACGCGGGCGATGCGCAGCCGGTGGAAGTCGGTGTCCGGTAGCTCCGGTTCGGTCACGTGCCCTCCTCGTGTTGGACGGTTCGGACCTGCGAGCAGTCCTCACGACCAACGGGGATCGCGCCCTCCGCCACGGCCGTGGCGATGCTCTCCGAGAGCTCGATGCAGGTGTCCAGCAGTGCGGTGTTGCCGCCGCGCGCGACCTCATCCGCGTAGCGGGGGCAGCTACTCGCGGGGTCGGACGTCCACTGGATGCTGGTGTGCTGTTCGCTGTTCTTGCGCACCAGCACCTCGGTGCCACAGGACCGACAGGACACCGGGGTCAGCCGGGCGGTGAGGAACTCGGCCCGGTCGGCGAGCGTGTCGGCACGCACGTCCGGCTCACCGAACGTCGTTCGCCCGCCGGTGAAAGCCATGCCCTGCGCCTCGGTCGACACCGTCACACCCCGGTTTCCTGGGTGGACTCGTGCTTCGCCGCGAGGTTCGCCGCGACCTCGGCCTCCCACGCCTCGACGGCGTGCGAGGTGTCCACTTCGAACTCGAAGCGCCGGGTCATGTCCTCCGCGACTTCTTCGGAGTCCACATAGAACTGCTCGTACCACCGGCGGAGCTGGTACACGGGGCCGTCCTCTTCGCACAGGAGCGGGTTGTCGATCCGGGTCTTGTTCTTCCAGATCTCGACGTCCTGCAGGAAGCCCTTGCCGACGTTCTTCGCGAACTTGCCTGCCACCGTGTCCGCCTGTTCGTCGGACAGCCCCGGCAGCTTCTTCACCTTCACGCCCCACTGCAGCACGAAGGAGTCCTGCGTGACGGGGTAGTGGCAGTTGATCAACACGTTGTCGATCTCGATGCCGTTCCAGGTGTTGTGCAGGTGGTTGATCATGTACGACGGGCCGTAGTAGTGCGCTTCTGAGCGCAGCAGGTTCTCCTCGCCGCCGTAGTTGCCCTCGTCGACGTCGGGACGTCCCTTGGTGTTCAGGTACTGCGACGCGATGTGGCCTTCGAAGACGTTCTTGAAGTACGTCGGGAATCCGAAGTGGATGTAGAAGAAGTGGGCCATGTCGACGACGTTGTCGACGATCTCCCGGCAGTTCGACCCCTCAATGAGGATCGAGTCCCATGTCCAGTTGCTCCAGTCGTCGCCGAACACGCCGTCGATGCGCGGGATCGCCAGTTCATCGGCGGGCGGACGGCCCTGCGGGTCGTGCCAGATGAACAGCTGCTCGTTCTCCTCGCAGGTCAGCCACGACCGGGTGCGAGCCCGCAGCGGCACCCGCTTGGCGTAGGGAATGGACTTGCACTTGCCGTCGCCGCCCCAGCGCCAGTCGTGGAACGGGCAGGCGATCTCGTTGCCCTTGACCGTGCCCTGCGTCAGGTCGCCGCCCATGTGACGGCAGAAGCCGTCCAGCACATTGAGCGTGCCATCGGAGCCCTGGAAGACCACGAGCTTGGTGCCGAAGGCGTTGATCGCGTGGGGCTTGCCGTCCTTGAAATCCTTGGCGAGGCCGATGCAGTGCCAGCCCCGGGCGAAGCGGGTCGGCGTCGTGCCGACGTCGATGGTGCGGAACCCGGGATCGGTTGCGGTCATGGCAATCCTCCGTCGTGATCGGCGAGTGCGGGTGCTGCGGTCGCTGCCAGGTCGTGTGCGGCGAGGTAGCCGAACACCATCGCTGGTCCGATGGTCGCGCCGGGCCCGGCGTAGGTGTGGCCCATGACGGGCGTGCTGGCGTTGCCCGCCGCGTACAGGCCGCCGATCGCGCTGCCGTCCTCGCGCAGCACCCTGGCGCGGGCGTCGGTCTTGAGCCCGCCCTTGGTGCCCAAGTCGCCGGGCACCAGCTTGGCGGCGTAGAACGGCGCGGTGGCCAGCGGGCCGAGGCTCGGATTGGGCCGGTTGCGCGGGTCGCCGTAGTAGTGGTCGTAGGCGCTGGTGCCCCGGTCGAAGTCGGGATCGTGACCGTCGGCGGCCAAGCCGTTGAACCGGTCGACGGTACTGGTCAGCGCGGCGGCGGGGACGTCGATGGCCTCGGCGAGCGCCGCCAGCGACGTCGCGCGGCGGATCGCACCGGTCTTGAACCAGCGGCCGGGCAGCGGCTGGCGCGGCCCGACCCCGGCGAACAGGTAGCGGTTGCGGTAGCGCTGGTCGAAGATCAACCAGGTCGGCATGTTCTCGGCAGGCCCGTCGCCCTGGCCGAACTCACCGCCGTACATCGCGTGAGTGGCGTCGACGTAGGGCGCGGACTCGTTGACGAACCGCTCGCCGCGGCCGTTGACCATGATGCTTCCCGGCAGCGAGCGTTCCGCCAGGCAGAACCACGGCCCGCCCGGCAGCGGGATCGACGGCCCCCACCAGGCGTCCGACATGAACTCCACCGCAGCGCCGAGCGCCTGACCAGCGCGGATGCCGTCGCCGGTGTTGCTAGGCGCGCCGGTGGTCCACTCGGTGCCGATCGGCTCGCGTTGGTAGGTCGTGCGCATCTCCTCGTTGTGCTCGAAACCGCCCGATGTGATGACAACGCCCCGGCGCGCGGTCAGGTTGCGCTCGGTGCCGCCCTGCCGGACGACGACGCCCGTGACGACGTCGCCGTCGGTGTTCAGCTCCACCAGTGGCGTGTCCAGCCACACCGGCACGCCCGCCGGCGTGAGCCCGACCCGCAGCGCGGCGGCCAGCGCCTGGCCCCTGCCGAGGAGCCGCTGCCGCAGTAGCGTCGCCTTGAGCCAGCGCGCCCCGAGCCGCATCGCGCGCAGCGGCCCGCGCGGGTGCCGCGCGATCAGGTTCAGTAGCCGGTAGTCGGCCTGGGTGACGACGAAGTTGCGCGGTGCCTTGCCGTAGTCGGGCGCCAGCGTGGCCAGGTCGTCGCCGAGTTTGGTGCCGTCGAACGGCACCGGCTCCACCGAGCGGCCGTGCGCACGCCCGCCCGGCGCCTCGGGGTAGTAGTCCGAGTAGCCAGGCACCCACTGCAACCGGAGTGGGGTGTTCCTGAGTAGGAACGAGATGACTTCTGGCCCACGGTCGAGGTAGGCGTCGATCCGAGCGGGGTCGCCGTGCTCGCCGATGATCGTGTGCAGGTAGGTGCGGGCGTCGTCCATCGACTCGGTGATGCCCGCCGCCCGCAGCGCCTCATTGTCCGGGATCCACACGCCGCCGCCCGAGCGCGCGGTTGAGCCGCCGAACGTGGCTGCCTTCTCCACGATCACCGTGCGGAGTCCCTGGTGGGCCGCCGCCAGCGCCGTCGTCATGCCCGCCGCGCCGCTGCCGACGACGATGACGTCGAACTCGGCGTTGCTCTCGTCGCCTGGCGCCATGCTGCTCCCTGTACTCGGCCGTCCGAATGGAACGCTGTAACGTGTTGCAGCGTCACTCTAGATGAGAACATGTTCTAGTTTCTAGATGGTATCCCATCGAGTGGCACCGCGCACGGGTCAACGTGAGGTCGGTAGTTGCCTCGGCCACATGGACGAGAACGTGTTTCAGTTCTACGCTGAACGGCTATGGACAACGACGTGGCCGATGTGGTGGTTGTCGGGTTCGGCGCGGCAGGCGCGTGCGCGGCGATCGAAGCCGCCAACGCCGGAGCCGACGTGCTGCTCATAGACCGGTTTTCCGGCGGCGGCGCAACGGCGCTGAGCGGGGGCGTCGTCTACGCGGGCGGCGGCACGAAACAGCAGCGTACGGCGGGTGTGACCGATACCCCGGACGCCATGTACGCCTACCTGGCACGTGAGGTCGGCGACGCCGTGTCGCCGGAGACGCTGCGGGCGTTCTGCAAGGACAGTGCCGACTCGCTCGGCTGGCTGGAGCAGCAGGGCGTGCCGTTCGACGCAACGCCGTGCCCCTATAAGACGTCGTATCCCAATAACGAGTTCTATCTGTACTACTCGGGCAGCGAGGCGGCAGGCGGGTTCCGGGACGTCGCGCCGCCGGCACCGCGCGGCCACCGTGCCCATGGGCGAGGCACGTCGGGAAAGGCGCTGTTCGGCGCCATTGCCGATGCCGCAAGCCGCGCTGGAGTGCGGGTGCTGACCCAGACCCGCGTGCGGCGGCTGCTCACCGACGGCGACGGCCGGGTCACCGGCGTCGAAGCCGATACGGTGCGCGGCGCGGCAAGGCGTGCCCACCGCAGGCTGGCGAAGCTGGCGGCCAAGCCTGGACTGTACGTCCCTGGCCTGCGGAAACAGCTACAACGCCAGGTCGACCGCATCGAACGGACCAGCACCGAGCCGGTCACCATCACCGCCCGCAGCGGCGTGGTCATCGCCGCGGGCGGGTTCGTCGCCAACCGGGCGATGATGCGGGAGCACGCGCCCGCCTACCGGGGCGGATTGGCGCTGGGCACGGCCGGCGACGACGGCTCGGGGATCGAGATGGGCCGTGCGGCGGGCGGCGACGTCGCCCACCTTGACCGGGTCTCAGCCTGGCGGTTCATCACCCCACCCAGCGCGTTCCTCGGCGGACTGATCGTGGACAGCACGGGCGCGAGGGTGATCGATGAGTCCCGCTACGGCGCCGCGATCGGCGAGGCGTTGATCACCCGGCACGACGGCACCGGATGGCTGCTCGTGGACGACGACATCATGGCGGACGCGCGGCGCACCGTGCGGGGTGAGGCGCAGTGGTTCCAACTGCTCCAGGCGTGGTATCTGTTCGCGCGCGGCCGGGTGCGCGACCGCACGCTCGCGGGCGTCGCAGCGCGCGCCGGGATCGACCCGACCGGACTCGCGGCGACCGTCGCGGCCCACAACGCCGCCGCCGAGGCGGGTGAATCCGATCCGATGGGCAAGCCAGCGGAGTTCGTCCGGCCGTTAGGGGCGCCGTTCTCGCTGATCGACGTCTCCGTGCGGCCCAGCCTGGGCTACCCGTGCCCGATGCTCACCCTCGGCGGGCTCGTCGTCGACGAGGACACCGGCGCGGTGCGACGTCCGGATGGCGGCGCAGTGCCGGGCCTCTACGCGGCGGGCAGGTCCGCCGTGGGAATCTGTTCTCGCTCCTACGTCAGCGGCCTGTCGCTGGCCGACTGCGTGTTCTCTGGCCGCAGGGCAGGCAAACACTGTGCCACCGCAGGGGCTGGTGCTGACAAAAACGAGAACATGTTCTAGTCTTAGGGTGAGCGTTTCCATCAGACCGATTGGGGCAGCGACGTGCCGACACCGACAAGCAGCAGTGCCGCCGAGGTGCTCGCGGGGATCGAGGAGCTCCTTCCTGCCCTGCGCGAGCGCGCTCAGGACGCGGAAGACCTCCGGCGTGTGCCGGACGAGTCGATCAAGGCGTTGCAACAGACTGGCTTCTTCGCCCTGCTCCAGCCGACGCGCTATGGCGGCATCGAGGCCGACCCTGTCGACTTCTACACCGCCGTCAAGCTGGTCAGCAGCGCGTGCGGGTCGACGGGCTGGGTCGCCTCCATCCTAGGTGTGCATCCGTGGCACGTCGCGCTGTTCGACGCCGCCGCGCAGGACGAGGTGTGGGGCGAGGACCCTGACACGCGCATCTCGTCGTCCTACGCGCCGATGGGCAAGGCCACGGTCGTCGACGGCGGCTACCGGCTGTCCGGCAAGTGGAGCTTCTCCTCCGGCTGCGACCACGCCACCTGGGTGCTGCTCGGCGGGCCGGCCTTCGACGCCGAGGGCAACCCGGTCGACTTCTGCACCTATCTGCTGCCGAAGTCCGACTACCAGATCAACGACGTCTGGGACACCGTCGGCCTGCGCGGCACCGGCAGCAACGACGTCCTGGTCGACGACGTCTTCGTTCCGCAGCACCGGGTGCTGAGCTTCATCCCGATGTCGAAGTGCCAGGTGCCCGGCCAGGAGGTCAACCCAGGCCCGCTGTACCGCCTGCCGTTCGGGTCGGTGCACCCCAGCACGATCACCGCGCCGATCATCGGCATGGCCCAGGGCGCGTACGAGGCACACGTCGAGCACCAGCGCACCAGGGTCCGCGCCGCCTACGCGGGCGAGAAGTCGCAGGAAGACCCGTTCGCCAAGGTGCGCATCGCCGAGGCCGCCAGCGAGATCGACGCCGCGTGGCTGCAGCTCACCAGCAACATCGCCGAGGAGTACCGGCACGCCTGCGCTGGCGAGAAGATCCCGTTCTCGCTGCGGGTCAAGGTGCGCCGCGACCAGGTGCGTGGCACCGAGCGCGCCATCGCCGCCGTTGACCGGCTGTTCGAGAACTCCGGCGGCAGGGCGTTGCAGACGGGCACGCCGATCCAGCGGTTCTGGCGCGACGCCCACGCGGGCCGAGTGCACGCGGCCAACGACCCGGAGCGCGCGTACCAGATGTTCGGCACGGCCGAGTTCGGCCAGCAGGTCAAGGACTCGATGGTTTGACGTCCTCCCCCGTCTGTAGACGGGGGATTTCAACTCACGACCAGCGCTTATTCAGTGGAGGTGGCAGGTTGAGGTTCACGGTTCTCGGCCCCGCCTGGTGGCTTGAGGGCTCCCCGTGCTGTCACCGCCCGTCCGGCGGCGATTATGCGTGCTGCGTTGATGTCGGCATTGCACCTGAACCCGCAGACGCGGCACCGGAACTCCGCTTGGCTCTCGCGGTTTTCTGGTGCACGATGTCCGCAGGTCGAGCAGGTTTGCGACGTGTATGCGGCATTGACCTTTTCCACCCGGCCGGCAGCCTTATGCTCCAGGCGGGCAACGAGTCGACCCCAGCCGTTGGAGAGGATGCCCCGGTTCAACCGGGACTTCGCCCGCACATTCGTACCAGGCTTTTTCAGAGTACCTTTCGCGGAGCGGGTCATGCTCTGGATGTTCAGGTCTTCCACCCGGATCACATCGAACCGGCGAGCCAGGTCGGTAGAGGTCTTCTCCACCCAGTCATTACGGCGATCCACTTGGCGGGCCGAGAGTTTCGCGATCGCCGCTTTGACTCGTCGATGCCGGTTCGATCCGCGCTGGCAGCGGGCAAGCTGGCGTTGCAGCCGTGCAAGCCGCCGTCGTTCGCCCACCGTCAGGCTGGGTGTGGTCAGCAGTTCCCCGGTCGACAGAGCAGCCGAAACCGCCACACCACGATCCACCCCCACAGCCTGGTTGTTGCCGGGCCGGGGAAGAGGATCGGGCTTGGCGGCAAAGGCGACATGCCACCGGCCCGCTCGATCCCGCGTGATCCGGTAGGACTTCACCCCTTCCGGCACGGCGCGGGACCAGCGCAACCGCACCCATCCCACCTTGGGCACCCACACCCTGCCGAACCGACGATTCAGCTTCTGAATGTGCTCAGGACGGACGGCAACCTGCCGGAAGCCCTCGTGCATGCCCGCCTTGCGCCACGAGGGGCGGCGATGAGTGCCGGCGAAGAAGTTGCGCATCGCCTGGTTGAAGTCCCGCAAAGCCTGCTGTTGCACGGTCTGCGATCCGGCACGCAACCATGCGAACTCGGCGCGGGCATTGGTCAGCTGTCTGGCCTGCTCGAGATAACCCGGCGCGGACGTGCGCCCTGGCCGCCAGTGGGCGTGTTGTTCTACGGCGAGGTTCCACACGTACCGGGCATGCCGACAATGCTCCAACAGCCCGGCCTCCTGACCGGGCGCGGGCAACAGCCGATAGCGAGACATCGAAGTCAACCTAGCCCACCTCACCGACAAAACCGGGCACCGCGCACGAAGAAGAAGCCGGGTCGGCGTGCGTCCCGGGGCAGAGCCAGAGGCTTACGCCGATTGGAGATTCGATGAGCTCTACCAGTCACTACGTCAAGGTCGCACCTGGCCTGCGGCTGCACTACCACGAGGCGGGCACCGAGCACTCCGAGACGGTCGTACTGCTGCACGGCGGCGGGCCGGGCGCCTCGGCGTGGAGCAACTTCGCGCGTAACATCCCGGTGTTCGCCAAGCGGTTCCGGGTCATCGCCGTTGACCAGCCCGGCTTCGGGCAGTCCGACAAGCCCACCGAGCACCCGCAGTACTTCCGCCACAGCGCCGACGCCCTCGCCGGGATGCTCGACGCGCTCGGCATCGACCGCGCGCACCTGATCGGAAACTCGCTCGGCGGCGGCACCGCCGTCCGGTTCGCGCTGGACCACCCGGGTCGCGCCGGTCGGCTGGTGCTGATGGGGCCGGGTGGGCTGAGCGTCAACGTCTTCGCGCCCGACCCCACCCAGGGCGTGCAGAACCTGATGCACTTCGGCGCGCGGCCCAGCATGGAGGCGCTGGCGACGTTCCTGCGCGGCATGGTGTACGACCAGTCGTTGATCACCGACGAGCTGATCGAGGAGCGCTACGCCGCCGCGATCACGCCGGAGTCACTTGCCGCGATGGCCGCGATGGGGAAGTCGTTCGCCGGACCCGACGCCGACCTGGGGATGCTCTGGCGGGAGGCGCACCGGCTGCGACAGCGGGTGCTGCTGATATGGGGCCGCGAGGACCGGGTCAACCCGCTCGACGGCGCGCTGGTCGCGTTGAAGCAGATCCCCCGGGCGCAACTGCACGTGTTCGGCCGCTGCGGGCATTGGGCGCAAGTGGAGAAGTTCGACGAGTTCAACCGGCTCGCGATGGATTTCCTGAGCGATCCGGCTTCTGGGAGTGGTACGTAATGGGCATCCGGTCGCTTGGCTACCTGCGCATCGAGGCCACCGACATGGCGGCCTGGCGGGAGTACGGCCTCAAGGTGCTCGGCTTGGTCGAGGGCTCTTGCGACGACCCCGAGGCGCTCTACCTGCGGATGGACGACTTCCCGGCGCGGCTGGTGATCGTGCCCGGCGAGTCCGACCGGCTCTCCGCCGTCGGGTGGGAGACCGCTCATGCGGGCGAGTTACAGGAGGTCCGCGACCGCCTCGACGCCGCCGGTGTGCCGTACAAGGAGGGCACCGCCGAGCAGCGCTCCGACCGTCGGGTGGACGAGCTGATCACCTTCACCGACCCGTCCGGCAACACGCAGGAGGTGTTCCACGGCGTCGCGCTGCAGCACCGCCGCGTCGTCAGCCCGTACGGGCACCGGTTCGTCACCGGCGAGCAGGGTCTCGGGCACGTCGTGCTGTCCACACACGACGACGATGCCGCGCTGCACTTCTACCGCGACGTCCTCGGCTTCCGGCTGCGCGACTCGATGAAGCTGCCACCGCAGGCGGTCGGCCGGGGCGAGGACGATCCGCCCGCGTGGCTGCGGTTCTTCGGCTGCAACCCCAGGCACCACAGCCTGGCGTTCCTGCCGATGCCGACGCCGAGCGGGATCGTGCACCTGATGGTCGAGGTGGAGAACACCGACGACGTCGGGCTGTGCCTCGACCGCGCGTTACGCCGGAATGTGAAGATGTCCGCCACGTTGGGCAGGCACGTGAACGACCTGATGCTGTCGTTCTACATGAAGACGCCGGGTGGGTTCGACGTCGAGTTCGGCTGCGAGGGCCGGACCGTTGATGATGATGCGTGGATCGCGCGGGAGTCCACCGCCGTGAGCTTGTGGGGCCACGACTTCAGCGTGGGGATGCGGTGATGACCGCGGTTTCCGCCGCCATCGATCCTGCCCGGTTCCGGCGGGTGCTCGGGCACTTCTGCACCGGCGTCACTGTCGTGACCGGGATGGGTCCGGACGGCCCTGTCGGGTTCGCGTGCCAGTCGTTCGCGGCGTTGTCGCTCGACCCGCCGTTGGTGTTGTTCTGCCCCGGCAAGGGCTCGCGGGCATGGCCGGTGATCGAGGCGTCCGGGGTGTTCGCGGTGAATGTCCTCGGCGACTCCCAGCGCGACGTCAGTACGGTGTTCGGATCGCGCGGGGTGGACAAGTTCGCCTCGGTGGACTGGGCGCCTGCCGGGTCGGGTGCGCCGCTGATCTTCGGGTCGTTGACCTGGGTCGACTGCGCGGTCGACGCGGTCCACGACGCCGGGGACCATTACGTCGTGGTGGGCAGGGTCGTCTCGCTCGGCGACACCGGTACGGACCGCCCGCTGCTCTTCTACCAGGGCAGCTACACGTCCACGGCGCCGGAGCACACCCGGCCCACCCCCGCCCGTGAGCGCCTCGACGCCTTCCTGACCTGGCCCTGCGGCGACGACTGGCTCTGACGCCGCGAGTCGCACGTTCAGCGCCGCGAGTCGCACGTTCAACGCCGCGAGTTGCACCTTCGCGCGGCGCGAGTCGCACGTTCAGCGCCGCGAGTTCCAACTTCCGGTGCGGCGTGTTCTCCGTTCTGACTCGCGAGTTTTGGAGTCCGAACGTGGTGTGTCCTTCGCGGTGTCGTCTTCGCGACGCGTCATGCTGTCACCAGTTGGAGGAAGCCGTTTTCCGTGCCAAGTACTCCTCGCTCTGTGTCGTTCGGTCGGCAGCGTCGAACACGCCGTCGGCAGCGTCGAACACGCCGTCGGCAGCGTGGAACATGGCGTCGGGAACAGGGGGCACATCGTCGGGAACGAGGGACACGCCGTCCGGAATGGGGGACACGGCGCTGGGGGCGGTCAGCGGCGGGCGAGGTGCTCGTGGGGCATTCCGAAGAGCTGGGACGACGAGTGGGCGCGCTTGAAGTAAAGGTGCGCGTCGTGCTCCCAGGTGATCGCGATACCGCCGTGCAGTTGGATCATCTCCGCCGCCACGGTCTCGAAGGTCTCTGAGCAGTACACTTTCGCTGTGAGCGCCGCGTCCGGCGACTCGGCAGAACCGGCGTCGATCGCATCGCCCGCCGCGTAGCACGCCGAACGCGCCGTGTCGACGAGCACATGCATGTCTGCCATCCGGTGCTTGAGCGCCTGGAACGAGCCGATCGGCCGCCCGAACTGCACCCGCTCCTTGCTGTAGGCCACGGTCATCGCCAGCGCCTCGGCCGCCGCGCCGACCTGCTCCGCCGCCAACACGGCGCACGCGATATCCCGCACCGACGCCAGCGCCTGCCGGATGTCGCCGCCGATCCGTCGCGCGGGAACAGCGTCCAGCGCTACCGTCGCGAACCGGCGGCTGCCATCCATCGACGCCGTGTGCGCGCGATGCGCCAGGGCAGGGTCGACCTCGAACAACCCCAGTTCGCCCGCACAGTCGCCGACGACCAGCAGGACGTCGGCGGTGTCGCCGTCCAGCACGTAGTGCGCGGCGCCGTCGATGACATACCGGGGAGCCTCCCCGCCGCGCGGCTGGGCGGTGAACGCGGTGCGCTCGGGGCTCCAGCGGCCGGAGACGTCGACCCAGCCCAGCGCGGCGATCTGACTGCCCGAAGCAAGACCGGGCAGCATCCGGGCACAAGCGTCGTCGTCCCCTGATGCCAGCAGCGCCTGCGTGGCGAGGGTGGAGCCGAGCAGTGGCGACGGCGTCACACCGCGCCCCAGTTCCTCGGCCACCGCCTGCACCTCCCGGACACCCGCGCCGAAACCGCCGTAGCGCTCCGGAATCGCCAGTGCCGCGACGCCGACCTGCTCGCACAGCACCGACCAGAGCTTCTCGTCGTAGCCGCGCGGCGCGGCCATCGCCGCCCTGACCAGCTCCGACCCCGACTCTCGTTCCAGCGCACTGCGAACGGTTCTGGCCAACTCCGCACGTTCCTCGCTGGTGGTCATGCCGCCCTCCGCTCGGCCATGAGCGCGGCAAGCACCTGGCCACGGTGCCACGCCTGGGTGCCCCACGCCGATTGCAGCGCGCGCACCTTCGTCAGCCACAGCGATAGATCGTGTTCGGCGGTGTATCCGATGGCGCCATGCACCTGCAACGCCGTCCGCGCCGCCAGATAGGCCGCATCGGCGCAGGCCACCCGGGCTGCCGAGACGTCGCGGACGGCCGTGTCGCTGCCCGCATCTAAGCTGATCGCAGCGCCGTACAGCAGTGGCCGCGCCAGCTCAAGCTGGGTCACCGCGTCGGCGAGAAGGTGCTTGACCGCCTGGTACCCGCCGATCGGGTTGCCGTACTGACTGCGCTGTTTGGCGTAATCGACGCTCATATCGAGCAGACGCCTGCCCGCACCGAGCGACTGCGCCGCACAGGCGAGCACCCCGTACGACCACGCACAGCGCGTCTGAGCCGGACCAATGACAGAACCGAAGTCCACAGCAGACAGACGTCGAGAAGCATCCACTGAGGACAACGAATCCACAGGAACAAACTCCCGCAGCATCCCCTCTGATACGCACAGCCGAACGTCGGCCACGTCGGCGTCCACTGCGTATGGCACGTGCGGCGGCCACGCCAGCGTGCCCACGGACTCACCCGACGCCAGGCCGGGTAGCCACCGGGCGTCGCCGCTGTCGGCCAGTAACACCGGCAAAGCCGCTATCGACTCGACCACCGGCCCCGGCACGGCGTGACGTCCAAGCACCTCGACGGCCACCGTGAGGTCGACGGCACTCGCGCCGAGGCCGCTGTGCTCTTCCGGCACCGCCAAACCCATCACGCCCAGGTCAGCGAGCTGTCGCCAGAGCCGCAGGCCGGACTCGGGTTTCCCGCGCGTCCAGGCGTGTATCACAGCTGGTGTGTCGGCGTCGGCGAGCAAGTCGTTGATACTCGCAGCGAAATCCCGCTGTTCCGGCGAGAGCGTGAACCTCATCGTGGTCCCCTCGGCAGGCCGAGCAACCGCTCGGCGATCGTGTTGCGCTGGATCTGATCCGTGCCGCCGTAGATCGGCCCCGCGAGCGAGAATAGCCAGCCGTCAAGCCAGTCGCCGCGCAACTCGCCGTCGGGACCGAGTATGTCCAACGCGGTCTCATGGAGATCTAGGTCCAACGTGGACCAGAACAGCTTGTTCACACTGGACTCCGGGCCAAGCTCACCGCCCTCGGACAGCCGCGTCACGGTCTCGAAGGTGTAGAGCTGATAGGCGCGTGCACCGATCCAGGCGTCGGCGACCCTGGCGGCCAATGCGGTGTCGGACGGATCGCCGTCACGTTGCCACAGGTCGAGCAGTCGGTCGGCGGCGGCCAGGAACCGTCCTGGCGAGCGCAGCGACAGCCCGCGCTCGTTGTTCGCCGTGGTCATCGCGACGCGCCAGCCGTTGTCGGGTTCGCCGATGACGTCGGAGTCCGGCACGAAGACCTCGTCGAGGAAGATCTCGGCGAACCCGGTCTCGCCGTCGAGCTGCGGGATCGGACGCACCTGCACGCCCGCGGCGCGCAGGTCGAACATCAGGTACGTCAACCCACGGTGCCGCTCGCTGTCGGGGTCGCTGCGGAACAGTCCGAACGCGGCATCCGCGAACGCCGCGCGTGAGCTCCACGTCTTCTGTCCGGACAGCAGCCAGCCGCCGTCCGTGCGGGTCGCGGTGCTGCGCAACGACGCGATGTCGCTACCGGCGTCCGGTTCGGACCATGCCTGCGCCCAGACCTGTTCCGAACGCGCCATCGCGGGCAGGATTCGGCGCTGTTGCTCCGGGGTGCCGTGGGCGAACAGCGTCGGTGCGAGCATGAAGATGCCGTTCTGGTTCACGCGCGCCGGTGCGCCCGCCGCGTAGTACTCCTCCTCGAACAGCACCCACTCCAGCAGCGAGGCGCCCCGGCCACCGAACTCCTCTGGCCAGGACACCACCGAGAACCGCGCGTCTGCCAGCCGCTTCTCCCACTCGCGGTGCTGCACGAAACCGGCCGCGGTGTCGAACGAGTCCAGCGGCTTGTCCGGAACGTTCTCCGCCAGCCACGCCCTGACCTCGGCTCGAAATTCAAGGCTGCGCTGGTCCAGATCGAGGTCCACGCTCATCCCTTCCGAGCGGCGTTCGCCATCGACTTCGCATCTTGACCGCCGAGCGAGTCGCCATCGGACACTTCGGCGTTGTGCGCGTGGGCAAAGTGATGCAAGCCGAACGCGGCGTCCATTCCGGACCGCATTCCCATCTGGTCCTCGGCCTGGTTGACCGCCTTCTTGGTCAGCGCGAGGCCGAACGTCGGCATCTCGGCAATGGTGTTGGCCAGCTTGAGGGTCTCGGATTCCAGTTCGTCACGGGGGACGATGCGGTTGAGCATGCCCCACTCCTTGGCCTGCGCGGCGCTGAACCGCTCGCCGGTGAAAAGCACCTCCTTCGCCGCACGTGGGCCGAGCACCCACGGGTGCGCGAAGTACTCCACACCGGGAATCCCCATGCGCACCACTGGATCGGCGAAGAAGGCGTCTTCGCTGGCCACGATCAGATCGCACACCCAGGCCAACATCAGCGCGCCTGCGATGCACGCGCCCTGCACGCTGGCGATCGTCGGCTTCGGAATCTCCCGCCACCGGCGGCACATCCCTAGGTACACTTCGGACTCCCGTGCGAAGCGCTGGTCACCGCCCTGCTTGCCGACGTGGTCCCACCACAGCACCGCACGGTTGTCGAAGTGCGCGTCCATGTCCCGCCCTGGACTGCCAATGTCGTGCCCGGCCGAGAAGTGCTTGCCCTCGCCCGCGAGCACGATCACCTTCACCTCGTCGTCGTCCACAGCGCGGGTGAACGCGGCATCCAACGCGTAGGTCATCGCGGAGTTCTGCGCGTTTCTGTACTCCGGCCGGTTCATGGTGATCACGGCCACCGGCCCACGTCGTTCGTAGCGGACTACCTCGGTCACGACGTCTCCTTCCACTGCTGGTCCCGCAGGACCCACTTGAGCACTTTTCCGGTGGCGTTGCGGGGCAGTTCGTCGACGAACTCCACCGCGCGCGGCACTTTGTAGTTGGCGAGTCGTTCCTTGCAGTGCGTAAGGACGTCTGCTTCGGACAGTGCGCCGTCATGTCGCAGCACGTACGCCTTGCCGATCTCGCCCAGCCGGTCGTCGGGAACGCCGATCACCGCGGACTCCGCGACGCCGTCCAGCCGCGCCAGCGCCTGCTCGACTTCGGCGGGGTAGACGTTGAAGCCGCCGGAGACGTACATGTCCTTGATCCGGTCGGTGATGGTGAGGTACCCGCGCTCGTTGACGACGCCGACATCGCCGGTGTGCAGCCAGCCGTCGGCATCGATGGCCTCGGCGGTTGCCTCAGGATCGTCCAGATAGCCGCGCATCACGTTCGACCCGCGCAGCAGCACCTCGCCGGGTTCGCCTGGCGCGACGTCGGTGCCGTCCTTGGCGACGGTGCGCAGCTCCATGTCCGGGACCGGCCTGCCGCAGGTCGTCGCTACGGTCTCCGGTTCGTCATCGGCGCGGCACATGGTGGCGACCACGGCCTCGGTCAGCCCATACGCGGTGAGTACGGTGTCGAAGTCCAGTTCGGACCGCATCCGCTCGACCAACACGACCGGCACCGTCGCCGCGCCGGTGACGGCCAGCCGCAGGCTGGACAGGTCGAACGCCGTGCGGCGGGAGTCGTCGAGCATCACCTGGTAGATCGTCGGCGCGCCGGGCAGTACCGTGATTCGCTCGGCCTCGATGAGCCGGAAGGCCGCCTCGACGTCGAACGCGGCCTGCGGCACGATCGTCGCGCCGCGCTGCAGTGCGGCCAGGATGCCGGCCTTGTAGCCGAAGCTGTGGAAGAACGGGTTGATCACCAGGTAGCGGTCGCCGTGCCGGAGCCCACCGATGTCGGCCCAGGTCGCGGCGACGCCGAGCGACTGGGTGTGTGTGCTCATCGCACCCTTGCTGCGGCCGGTGGTGCCCGAGGTGAACAGGATGTCGCTGGGGTTATTGGGGTTGAGCCCCGCGAGCCGGTCGTCGACGGCGGTGCGGTCCGTCTCGTGCTCGATGTCACGCCACTCGATCACGCCCGGCTCGGCGTCGGGCTCGCCCTCGACGGGCACCCGGAGCACGCAGCGCAGTGAGGGGACGTCGTCTGCCTTGCGCAGCTCGGCGAGCCGGTCGGTACCGAGGAACGGACCAGCGACGACCAGCGCTCTCGCCTCGGTGCGGTGCAGGATGTCGACGGTTTCGTGGCCGGTGAAGCGCGTGTTGATCGGAACCAGCGTCGCGGCAGCGGACAGCGCGCCTAGCGCGGCGACGACCCAGTGGTAGGTGTTGGGCGACCAGATCGCCACCCGATCTCCCGCGCGGACGCCCTCCGCGATCAGCAGGCGGGCGCAGTCGCGGGCCTGTTGATGCAGGTCGGCGTATGTCAGCCGGATGTCGCCGTCGACCACGGCCTCGGTGTCGGGAAACCGGCGCGCCACGTCCGCCATCACCACCGGAATCGTCCCCGGTGTCGCCATCGCTGTCACCTCCGCTCGTACATCTACGGCTACCGAGCAAGTGCTTGGTAGAGTAGCCTACGCAGTGATGCCCCGGTTTGACCAGAGAGGCGGCCGATGGAACCTGACGAACAGTTCCGCGCACGCATCCGCGAGTGGCTTGCCGGCAACCTGACCGGCGAGTTCGCGGACCTGCGCGGGCGTGGCGGGCCAGGCAGGGAGCACGAGGCGTTCGAGGAGCGCGTCGCTTGGGAACGCCACCTCGCCGCCGCGGGATGGAACTGCGTCGGCTGGCCGGTCGAGCACGGCGGCGCAGGGGCCACGCTGGAACAGCAGGTGATTTTCCACGAGGAGTACGCTCGCGCAAACGCTCCCGCGCGGGTGAGCCACCTCGGGCAGGAGTTGCTCGGCCCGACGTTGATCGCGTTCGGCACGCCGGAGCAGCAGCGCCGGTTCCTGCCGCCCATCCGCGATGTCGAGGAACTGTGGTGCCAGGGCTACTCCGAACCGAACGCTGGCTCTGACCTCGCCGCCGTCGCCACCACCGCCACACGCGACGGTGACGAGTGGGTCATCACTGGTCAGAAGGTGTGGACGTCGCTGGCGCACGTCGCTGACTGGTGCTTCGTGCTCGCCAGGACGGAGCCTGGCTCACGACGTCATCATGGACTGTCCTATCTACTCGTCCCGATGCGACAGTCCGGTGTGCAAGTCCGTCCGATCACGCAGCTCACCGGAACGTCGGAGTTCAACGAGGTCTTCTTCGACGGCGCGCGCACCGCCGCCGACCTGGTCGTTGGTGAGCCGGGGAAGGGTTGGCGCGTCGCGATGGGAACGCTGGCGTTCGAACGCGGCGTGGCCACGCTCGGCCAGCAGATCGGCTTCCGCCGCGAACTCGACGCGCTCGCGGACGAGGCACGACGCACCGGTGCGGACACCGATCCGGCCATCCGGGAGGGACTCGCCCGCGCCAGAGTCGGGCTGGACGTTATGCGCGCACACGCTAGGCGCACCCTCGGTGAGACCGCCACCGGCACCGCAGAGGTGAGCAAGCTGCTTTGGGCGAACTGGCACCGTGACCTCGGCGAACTGGCTATGCGCGTGCGCGGTGCGGCGTCCCTGACCGCCGAGCCCGAGCTGGACGACTGGCAGCGATTGTACCTGTTCAGCCGTGCCGACACGATCTACGGCGGCTCCAACGAAATCCAGCGCAACGTCATCGCCGAGCGCGTGCTCGGGCTGCCACGTGAGGTTCGAACATGACCGTCATTCCGCCGTACCCGAAGGGCAAAGACCTGCTCGCCGACAAGGTCGTCGTCGTGACGGCGGCAGCAGGCACCGGCATCGGGTCCGCCGTCGCCCAGCGCAGCCTCGAAGAGGGCGCCCGGGTAGTGATCAGCGACTGGCACGAACGACGTCTCGGCGAGAAGGCGGACGAACTTGCCGCCGACCACGCCGACCGGGTGCACGCCATCGCCTGCGACGTCACCAATGAGGACCAGGTCCAGTCCCTGATGGACGGCGCCGCTGAGCACTTCGGACGCATCGACGTCCTGGTGAACAACGCCGGGCTCGGCGGGACGAAGTCCATCGTGGACATGAGCGACGAGGAGTGGTCGCGGGTACTCGACGTCACGCTCAACGGCACCTTCCGGGCCACTCGCGCGGTCCTCCGGCGATTCATCGCGCAGGGCGGCGGGGGTGCGGTCGTCAACAACGCCTCGGTGATCGGCTGGCGAGCGCAGGCCGAGCAGTCGCACTACGCGGCGGCCAAGGCGGGCGTGATGGCACTGACCCGCTGTGCCGCCGTCGACGTCGCGGAGCACGGCATCCGGGTGAACGCGGTCGCTCCGAGCCTGGCTATGCACCCGTTCCTGGCCAAGGTCACCACCGACGAACTGCTCGCTGAGCTGGAACAACGCGAGGCGTTCGGCAGGGCGGCGGAGCCGTGGGAGGTCGCCAATGTGATGGTGTTCCTTGCCAGCGAGTACGCCTCGTACCTGACCGGCGAGGTGGTTTCGGTCAGTAGTCAACATCCGTGAGGGACACGATGAGCCCAGCCAACAGACAACCGTCGTCCGGCAGGCGAGCCGAGCTGCTCGCACTTGCCTGCAAGCTCTTCGCCGAGCGTGGCTTCCGTGCGACGACGGTCCGGGACATCGCAGAGGAGGCGGGCATCCTGTCCGGCAGCCTGTACCACCACTTTGACTCCAAGGAGTCGATGATCGACGAGCTCCTGCGCGGGTTCCAGGATGAGTTGTTCGGGCGGTATCGCGAGATCGTCGCGAAGGACCTCGGTCCACGGGAGACACTGCGCGCCGTCATCACGGCGTCGTTCGAGTCGATCCACAAGCACCACGACGAAGTAGCGATCTATCAGAACGAATCGCAGTACCTCTCCCAGTTTCCCCGGTTTTCCTATTTGGAGGAACGCAATGTGGAGTTCCGGGAACTATGGACGTCCATTCTCGCCGATGGCGTCCGAACCGGCGAGTTTCGATCCGATTTGGACGTCGAGGTGACGTACCGGTTCATCCGGGACACGGTGTGGGTCGCCGTTCGGTGGTACAGCCCCGGCGGCTCGCTCACCGCGGAAGACGTCGCCGGGCAGTACCTGCGGATCCTGCTCGACGGGATCTCAGCGATACCGACAACCTAGAGGAGCGGACATGGCTGAAGCGTTCGTGATCGACGCCGTACGGACGCCGGTCGGCAAGCGCGGCGGCGGGCTGAGCGACGTACACCCGGCCGACCTGGGCGGGCACGTCCTCACCGCGCTGCTTGATCGGGCGGACGTCGATCCGGCGCTGGTGGACGACGTGATCATGGGCTGCGTCGACACCATCGGCGGCCAGGCGGGCAACATCGCGCGTTCGGCGTGGCTGGCGGCTGGTCTTCCGGAGCACGTACCCGGCGTGACGGTCGACCGGCAGTGCGGGTCCAGCCAGCAGGCGATCCACTTCGCCGCGCAGGCCGTGATGTCCGGGACGGCGGACCTCGTGGTGGCATCGGGCGTGCAGAACATGAGCCAGGTACCGATCAGCGCGGCGATGGTCGCGGGCCGGGAGTACGGCTTCGCTGACCCGTTCTCCGGCTCGGCCGGCTGGCGCAAGCGGTATGGCGACACCGAGGTGTCGCAGTTCCACAGCGCCGACATGATCGCCCGGCACTGGGACCTCTCGCGGGAGGCGATGGAGTCCTACGCGCTGGCCAGCCACCAGCGCGCGATCGCCGCCATCGACGCGGGTCGGTTCGACGCCGAGCTCGCCCCGTTGGGTGACTGCGTTTCGGATGAATGCCCCCGTCGGTCGACGTCGCTGGAACGGATGGCGACGTTGGAACCGCTGAGCGAGGGCTCGCGGATCACGGCGGCTGTGTCCAGCCAGATCTGCGACGGGGCGAGCGCGGTTCTGCTCGCCTCGGAGTCGTTCGTGGCCGAACACGGGCTGCGGCCGCGTGCTCGGGTGCACCACCTGTCCGTGCGGGCGGCGGACCCGGTGTGGATGCTGACCGGGCCGATCCCGGCGACCCAACATGCGCTGCGTCGCTCCGGGCTCGGCATTGGAGACATCGATCTGTTCGAGGTCAACGAGGCCTTCGCGAGCGTGGTGCTGGCGTGGTTGGACGAGACCGGCGCCGACCGCGACCGGGTGAACGTCAACGGCGGCGCGATCGCGCTGGGCCATCCGATCGGCGCGACCGGGGCGAAGCTGTTCACCACAATGCTGCACGAGCTGGAACGGCGCGGTGGTCGGTACGGGCTGCAGACGATGTGCGAGGGCGGCGGCACCGCGAACGTGACGATCATCGAGCGGCTGTGAGTGCCACGAAGGGCATCTTCCGGTCAGCCTGCCGCTGGTCGCTTGGCCTTCGGCAGCGTGGCGACCACCAGGTCGTAGGAGTCCTCGATCATGTCGCGGACCAGCTGTTCCGGCACGGAGCCGTCGAGCACGACGGTGTTCCAGTGCCGCTTGTTCAGGTGGTATCCGGGTGTGATCGCGGGGTAGGTCACACGGAGCTGCTCCGCCAGCGGCGGCTCGCACTTCAAGCTGACCTCGAGCGGATCGCCGTCCAGCGCACTGATGGCGAACATCTTGCCGATCACCTTGAACACCGAGTGCCGTTCGTCGAACGGGAACTCCTCGCAGGCGCCGGGGAAGCTCAGGCACAGCGCTTTCAGCTCGTCAGCCGTCATCATGCCGCGCAGCCTACGACGCACACCCGACAGTGTCGCCCACACGAGGGGCGGCGGCTGTTGTGAAGACGCCCTTCACAACGCCTCACGGCAGCGCCGCGATCCGCTCCTCCGCCTCGCTCACCACGGACTCGATCAACTCCGCCACCGTCGGCAAGTCGTCCAGCATGCCGACGACCTGTCCGGATGCCAGCACGCCCGCGTCGGTATTACCCTCGACCAGCCCTGCGCGGAGCAGCATCGGCGTGTTGGCCGCCATCAGCAGCTGCGCCCAGTCGCGGTCGCCGGAGCGCTTGGTCGCCAGCCCCTCGCGCAGCAGGCCGCGCCAGGACACACCGGTGAGACGCCGGAACCGCAGCGTGTTGCGTGCCGCCCGCGCCAGAGCACGCAGCCGCCCTGACCGCTCCAGCGCGTCCACCAGGTCAGTGCGCAGCACCCGGTGCGGCATGCCGTCCACCCTGGTCGTCACCACGGTGTCGCCGAGCCCCCGCGCGAGGTAGGCCTGTTTGACGTCGTCGGGAACGGTGCTTTCCTTCGTCAGCAGAAAGCGGGTGCCCATCGCGACCCCGGCCGCGCCGTAGGCGAGCGCCGCCGCGAGTCCCCGTCCGTCGAAGAAGCCCCCAGCCGCGATGACCGGGAGGTCTACCGCGTCGAGTACCGACGGCAGCAGCAACGTCGTCGCGACGCCGCCGGTGTGCCCACCGCCCTCGCCACCCTGCACGATGACCGCGTCCGCGCCCCAGCTCGCGACCTTCGCGGCGTGCCGGGCGGCGCCGACCGACGGGATCACGACGACACCGGCGTCCTTGAGCTGCGCGATCATCTCCTTGCGCGGCGCGAGCGCGAACGACGCCACCCGCACGCCCTCGTTGATCAGCAGGTCCACGCGTCGCTGCGCGTCCTCGGCGTCGGCGCGCAGGTTGACGCCGAACGGCGCGTCCGTCCGCTCGCGCACCTCCCGGATCGCGGCGGCCAACTCCTCGTACGTCATCGTCGCCGACGCCAGGATGCCCAGTCCGCCCGCCTGCGCGGTCGCGCTGACCAGCCGGGGACCGGCGACCCAACCCATGCCGGTCTGCACCACAGGGTGCCGCACCCCGACCAGCTCCGTCAGGGCCGTCCTCACGATGGCACTTCCTTGTCCCGTGACGACCTCGGATCTACGACCTCCCGGATCAGCCGCAGCTCGTCCGCGTCCGGCAATCGCGTCTCGGTCACATTAGAGGTGTCCAGCGGGAACGCCGTCTGCTCCAGCACCTCCTCGACACTGACGCCCGGATGCACCGAGCGCAGCCGCATCGAACGGTCCGGCGTGTCGAAGTCCAGCACAGCGAGGTTGGTGACCACCCGGTGCACGTCGTTAAACCGGCTCGCCGCAGGCCCAGCCTTGCGCGCGTTGTCGTAGCCAACACCGGACACCACGTCCACCGCGTCAACGAACACCCGCCTGCTGTGCTTTGGCGTCCAGTAGCTGGTGCGGTGGTTGACGGTGTTGCCCGGTGCGCCCCTGACGCCGAGCAGTTGCCGCTCCGGCTGGGCGTGCGGGCCGATGGCGGAGATGTTCTGGTTGCCGAACCGGTCGATCTGGTTCGCGCCCATGACGACGTGCCGCTTGCCGTGCGGCACCACGACGTCGAGCACCTTCTTGAACGGCTGCCAGCCCTCCACGTGCCCCTCGGCGTCGAGCAGGGACGCCTCGCCGTCGGTGAGCAGCAGGTGGGGCGCGAACGTCAGCCGCGCCATCTTCGCGCCAAGCGCGGGGATCAGCCCCATCGGGCTGGCCAGGATTTCGCCCGCCTCGTGGAACAGCTCCGCGCACGCCACGACGGCGACCTCAGCCCGCGTTACGTCCTGGCTCATGCGGCAGCCTCCCGGAATCGGGCCACTTCGGACTGGTAGCGCGCCTCGTCGCCGGACAGGAATCTGTCCACAAACGACGGCCAGGTGTCCGGATCCTTGGCGCAGGCAACGTAGTGTCGCTGGAAAGCCTCGTCTCGGCCGTAGTCCGGGGCAGCCGAGGTGAAGTGAGCGCCGTGTGGTGCGGCCACCACGCCGGTGACCGCGCCTCGGTTGAGCAGCAACGACTGCACTGGCGCCGAGGACAGGTCGGCGGTGTCCACGATCCGCTCAGCGGACACGAAGCATCGGTCGGCGGCGAGCGCGAAGTCGTCGTCGAAGTACGGGTCCGGCCCGAGATACTGCGCGTTGCCCCGCGCATCGGCCCGGTTCAGGTGAACCAGCGCGACGTCGAGCCTCAGCGCGGGCACGGCGAGCAGCCCCTCACCGTCGGCGTACGGTGACGTCACCGTGCGCAAGTCCGGATTGATCGTGACCACATCGGACCCCAGTCCGGCCCGGATCGGCAGGAACGGCAACCGCTTCACGGCGGCGGACAACCCGGCCGCGACCATGCCCTCGTCGTACTCCGTGACGTCGACGGCACCGGACTGGCGTGCCCGCGCGAAGTGTGGGTCGAACGGCACCGAGTCGAGCGTGACGAACCCGAACACCAGCCTGCGGATCTTGCCAGCGGCCGCGAGCAGCCCGACGTCGGGGCCGCCGTAGGACACAACGGTCAGCTCCTTGACGTCGGTGCGCAACAAGGCACGGACCAGCGCCATCGGCTTTCGCCGTGAGCCCCAGCCGCCGATCCCGATGGTCATCCCGTCGCGGATCTCGGCGGCCACCTCATCGGCGGTCATGCGTTTGTCCATTCAGGCTCCCGTCCCAGTTGACGTGCCACTGCCGAGGAAGTCCTGGCGTGCGGCGTCGGCCACGCCTGCCAGGTTGAGTTCGAAGGTGAAGCCCTGCTCGAAGCGGTAGCTGCGGTGCACGTCCTGCGGGTCGATGCCGTTCAGAGCCTGCTTGGCCTTGCGGATCACCCTGGTGTCCTTGGCGGCGATGTCGCGGGCCACCGCCAGCGCCGCTCCGTCCAATTCGGACTGCGGTACCACCCGGTACACCGAGCCGTGGTGGTGCAACTGCTGCGCGGTGATGGTGCTCGCTGTGTAGTACAGCGCCCGCATCAGGTGCGGCGGCACCAGCCGGGCGAGATGGGTGGCCGCGCCCAGTGCGCCCCGGTCCACTTCGGGCAGTCCGAACGTCGCATCGTCGCTGGCCACCACGACGTCGGCGTTGCCGACGAGCCCGACGCCGCCGCCGAGGCAGTAGCCGTGTGCCGCCGCGATCACCGGGACGGCGCAGTCGTAGACCGCCGAAAACGCGGCGGCACAGCCGTGGTTGGCCCCGATGAGCGCGCTGTAGCCGTCGCTGGCTTCGATCTCCTTGATGTCCACACCGGCGTTGAAGCCGCGGCCCTCGGCGCGCAGCACCACCACGTGGCAGTCCGGGTCGGCGCCGGCTGCCGCGACCGCTGCCGCCACGTCGTACCAGCCCTGCACGGTCAGCGCGTTGACCGGCGGGGCCACCATTGTCACGACCGTGACGTGCGGCTCGGGGTGGGCCGTGCTCACTGCGGTCACGTCGACCTCCTGCTACCTAACCTAGCACTTGCTTGGTACAGTAGCACCCACACCGGCAGCCCCGGTAGCCCAAGCTCGACGGAAAGGTGCGCTGATGGCCGTATCGCTGGACTTCGACGGCGCGATCGTGCTGGTCACCGGCGGGGTGCGCGGAGTAGGTGCTGGCATAACGCGCGCGTTCGCGCGGGCGGGCGCCACCGTGGTGACCTGCGCGCGCAACGCCCCGGAGCGGCCGGTGGACGGCGCGGGGTTCGTCGCGTGTGACGTGCGGGAACCCGAGCAGGTCGAGCGCATGGTGGACGACGTCCTCGCCGAGTACGGCCGCATTGACGTCCTGGTCAACAACGCAGGCGGCGCGCCGTTCGCGCTGGCCGCCGACGCCTCGCCCCGGTTCCACGACAAGGTCGTCGGGCTGAACCTGCTGGTGCCGTTGCTCGTGGCGCAACGGGTTAACGCCGTCATGCAGCGGCAGGCGACCGGCGGCGCGATCGTCAACGTCAGCAGTGTCAGCGGCACGCGGCCATCGCCGGGCACCGCAGCCTACGGCGCTGCCAAGGCGGGACTGGACAACCTGACCGCGAGCCTGGCCGTGGAGTGGGCGCCGAAGGTGCGGGTGAACTCACTAGACGTCGGAATGGTCCACACCGAACAGTCCGAACTGCACTACGGCGACGCGGATGGCGTCGCAGCCGTCGGCGCGACGGTCCCGTTGGGACGACTCGCTGAACCGGACGAGGTCGGTGCCTGCGCGGTGTTTCTTGCCTCACCGCTGGCGTCGTACGTCAGCGGGGCGACGCTGGCTGTCCACGGCGGCGGCGAACGTCCCGCGTTCCTCGACGCGGCACAATCCGAAGTCTGATGCTTCGGACCTGCAAGCAGTCCTCAGTCGGAAGGAGCACGTGTGAACGGCATCGTGCAGGACAGAGTCGTCATCGTCACCGGAGCGGGCAGGGGGCTCGGCCGGGCGCATGCGCTGGCATTCGCGCGCGAGGGGGCCGCCGTCGTCGTCAACGACGTCGGGGTCGCACTGGACGGCACCGGCACGTCGGCGGGCCCGGCGCAGCAGGTCGTGGACGAGATCACCGAGGCGGGCGGTCGCGCGGTGGCCAACACCGACGACGTCGCCGACTGGGAGGGCGCGGCGAACCTCGTCGCCACGGCGCTCGACACGTACGGGCGGTTGGACGTGCTAGTCAACAACGCCGGGTTCCTGCGCGACCGGATGCTGGTCAACCTCGCGGAGGACGAGTGGGACGCCGTGATGCGGGTGCACCTGAAGGGGCACTTCGCGCCGATGCGGCACGCTGCGGCGCACTGGCGTGCGGAGAGCAAGACTGGTAGACAACCGGACGCTCGCGTTATCAACACCAGCTCGGGTGCCGGGCTGGTGGGCAGCATCGGACAGGGCAACTACTCGGCCGCCAAGGCGGGCATCGCCGGGTTGACGCTGGTCGCGGCGGCGGAGTTCGCGCGTTACGGCGTCACCGTCAACGCCATCGCGCCCGCCGCACGCACCCGGATGACCGAGCAGGCGTTCGCCGAGGACATGGCCGCGCCGGACGGTGGGTTCGACGCGATGGCCCCGGAGAACGTCTCGCCGCTGCTGGTGTGGCTGGGCAGCGCCGAGTCGGCAGGGGTGACCGGGCGGGTGTTCGAGGTCGAGGGCGGCCAGGTGTCGCTGGCGACCGGCTGGCACCACGGGCCGCGCCGGGACAAGGGCGCCTGCTGGGAGCCTGCCGAGCTGGGGCCGGTGGTGGAGGAGCTGATCGCCGAGGCCTCCGATCCGGAACCGGTTTACGGGTCCTGAGCCGCGGGAGCTTCTGCGGACGGAAACTACCTAGGGTGGTGTGCGTCTGAGGGGTTGGCCGTCTACCTGCGCGCTACCTGATCAGCCCGCGGCCGGTGACCAGCGGCAGGTCCAGCGCGGTCAACAGCCCCGGTCGGGCGGCGATCACCGTGGGAATGGCGTTGACCAGTCGCATCGCCGTCGCCTTGAGCCCAGCCGTGTTGTGGTCACCGTCGGTGCCGAGTAATCGCAGGTCAAGCGTGTAGTTCGGGTCACCGCTGACCACCACCCGGTAGCAGCCCTGCCCGGCGGGTTGCGGCCAGTCGGGAGCGAGGTCGCCACGCAACCGGGTGACGTGCTCCAGCACGACGACCGGACGGCCGCCCCGCATGCCGCGCACCTCGAACCGCAGTGCCGCCGCCGTCCCTTCCGGAATGGTGCCGGAGGCGATGTCGAACGTCTCCGGCGCTGGCAGCCGCTGCACCCGCTCTGTGACCTCGTCCAGCGTGACGTCCAGCCCGGCCGCGAGTTGCTGCACCACGCTGCCCCATGCCAGCGACAACACGCCCGGTTGCAGCAGCATCGGGACGTCGTTCATCGGCTTGCCGAAGCCCATGATGTCGAACAGCACCTGGGCGTTGTCGTAGGTGGAGTAGTCCAGGATCTCCAGGCAGCGCACCTCGTCGATGCGCTCGCTGATGCCGGTCAGCGACAGCGGCAGCCAGTCATTGGCGAAACCGGGGTCGATGCCGTTCACCCACAGCGACGCGCCGCCCTCGGTCGCGGCCTGCCGGATCGGTTCGACCAGTTCGCCCGGCACGGTGCCGTCCGGGTACTGCAGGAAGACCGGGCCGGACGAGACGACGTTGATGCCAGCGCGCAGGAACCGGCACAGGTCCTCGACGGCCTCCGGGATGCGGTGGTCGGCCATGGCGGTGTGCACGATGCAGTCCGGCCGCAGCGCGAGCAGCGCGTCGGCGTCCGTGGTCGCGGTGACGCCGAGCTCACGGCCGAGCCCGGCCAGCTCACCGGCGTCCTTGCCATGTTTGGCGTCGCTGGACACCCATACCCCTGCCAGTTCGAGGTCGTCCCGCGCGTCGATGCCCGCGAGCGCGTGCCTGCCGACGTTGCCAGTGCTCCACTGCACCACCCGGTAGCCCATGCGTGTCACTCCAGGTCGGGGAGCCCGAGGTCGAGGTTCGGCGTCTCCAGCCCGCCGTCGACCTCGAGCACCTTGCCGGTCACGTACCCGCCCGCGCGCGACGTCAGGTAGAGGATCGCCGCCGCGATGTCCTCCGCCTCACCGATGCGCCGCAGCGGCGTCGCCTGCTCCATCGCGGTGCGGATCTCGTCGTTCTGCGCCACGATGTCGAGCGCCGACGTCATGACCGAGCCGACCGAGATCGCGTTGACCCTGATCTTCGGGGCGAGGTCGCGCGCGGCGAGCTTGCTCCAGTGCGCCAACGCCGCCTTGGCGGTGCCGTAGGCGAGATAGCCGCGCCCGCTGACCCGTCCGACCACAGAGGACACCGTGACGACCGATCCGCCGCCTGTCGCCAACATCTTCGGCACGGCGGCTTGGGTCAGCGCGTGAGCGGTCGCGACGTTGAAGTCGAAGGCGTTCTTCAGCTCATCGGCCCGAGTGGTGAGGAAGGCGTTCGGCATGCTGCCGCCGACGTTGTTCACCACGATGTCCAACCTGCCCAGTGCACTGTGGGCGGTCTCGGCCAGTGACGCCGCCGCGTCCAGGTCGGACAGATCAGACGGGACGGTGACGGCCTTGCGCCCCAGCGCGGTGATCTTCCCTGCGACGTCGTCCAACTGCGACTCGGTACGGGCCGACAGCGCGACGTCGGCGCCTGCCTCGGCCAGCGCGAGCGCGGTGGCCGCCCCGATGCCCCGTCCGGCGCCGGTGACGACGGCGGCCTGACCGTCGAGCCGGAAGCGATCCAGGATCATGCGTGCCCCCGCTGGATGATGGTGGCGGTGGACATCGCGCCACCGGCGCACATGGTGATCAGCGCGGTGGCGGTGTCGGTGCGCTCCAGCTCGTGCAGTGCCGTGGTGAGCAGCCGTGCGCCGGTGCTGCCGACGGGGTGACCCAGCGCGATCGCGCCGCCGTTGACGTTGACCTTCGCGAGGTCGGGCTGGTGCACCCGCTGCCAGGACAGCACCACCGACGCGAATGCCTCGTTGACCTCGAACAGGTCCGGGTCGCCGATACTCATGCCCGCGCGGCTCAACACCCGTTCGGTCGCGGCGATCGGGCCGTCCAGGTGGTAGTACGGCTCCGCGCCGACCAGCGCCTGCGACACGATCCGCGCCCTCGGCGTCAGGCCAAGGTCACGCGCTTTATCCTCGGACATCAGCAGCACGGCGGCGGCGCCGTCGGACACCTGCGAGGAGCTGCCCGCGGTGTGCAGGCCGCCGTCGAGCACCGGCTTCAACGTGGCGAGTCCATCCAGGGTGCTCTCGCGCGGGCCCTGGTCGCGCTGCACCAGCCGGGTCTCCCCGGTGAGCTGGCCGTCGCTGATCACCGGCGCCTTGACCGGGACGACCTCCCGCTCGAACCGTCCCTGCTCCCACGCGGTGAGCGCCTTCTGCTGCGAGGCGAGCGCGAAGCGGTCGACGTCGGAGCGCGTCAGGCCCCTGCGGGTGGCGATCCGCTCGGCCGCCTGGAACTGATTCGGCATGTCGATGTCCCACGACGCCGGGCGCGGCGTGCCGATATCGGTTCCCCGGTTCGCGCCGAGTGGCACCCGGCTCATCGCCTCGACCCCGCACGCCATGCCGACGTCGATGGCGCCGGCGGCGATCAGTCCCGCGATCAGGTGCGTTGCCTGCTGGGCAGAGCCGCACTGGGCGTCGATCGTCGTCGCGCCGGTGGCCTCGGGCAGCCCGGCGTGCAGCCACGCGGTGCGGGTGACGTTGCCCGCTTGCTCGCCTGCCTGCGTCACCGCACCGCCGATGGCCTGCTCCACCAGCGCCGGATCGACCCCGGCGCGGTCAAGCAGCGCGTGCTGGATGGCGCCGAGCGTCTCGGCCGGATGCAGGCCGGCCAGCCAGCCGCCTCGCTTGCCGATCGGGGTGCGTGCCGCATCGACGATGACTGGGTTACCCACCGGCTCCTCCTGGGGTGTCGAAATCGCTCACTTGAAGTTAGAACATGTTCTTTTTCGAGGCAATAGCGCATGGTCATCGATGT
Source organism: Actinophytocola sp. (assembly GCA_009377385.1). GTDB lineage: Bacteria > Actinomycetota > Actinomycetes > Mycobacteriales > Pseudonocardiaceae > Haloechinothrix_A. The sequence continues at coordinate 4,678 of WHUD01000022.1, read as the reverse complement.
GCCACAACCACAGGTCGGTGGCGGTAAGGACGGCGATCTTGGCGCGTCGGCGACCGGTGAAAGGTTGTTCTTGTGGGTTCTCATCTCGGCGAACCTGTGCTTCAATCGTAGGTAGAACGTGTTTCACAAGGTCGTGTGGCGCAGGAGGTAAACCCGTGGCAGCTCCGATCATTCCGGAAGGATTCGACTTCACCGACCCGGACGTCTGGGCCGAGCGGGTCCCGATTGAGGAGTTTGCCGCGCTGCGCAAGACGGCACCGGTGTGGTGGTGCCCGCAGCCGCCTGGTCTGAGCGGCTTCGACGACGGCGGCTACTGGGTCGTCACCCGGCTGGCCGACATCAAGGAGATCTCCAAGCACCCGGAGCTGTACTCCACCAGGGAAAACACCGCGATCATCCGGTTCAACCCTGACATCACGCGCGACGAGATCGAGATGCAGCGGATGATCCTGATCAACATGGACCCGCCGCAGCACACCAAGGTCCGCCGGATCATCTCCAAGGGCTTCACACCGCGCGCGGTGGAGGCGCTGCGCTCGACGTTGACCGAGCGGGCGGCCAAGATCGTCCACGAGGCCAAGAAGCACGGCAGCGGTGACTTCGTCGAGCAGGTGGCGTGCGAGCTGCCGCTGCAGGCGATCGCAGAGCTGATCGGGGTGCCGCAGGAGGACCGGGGAAAGATCTTCGACTGGTCCAACGAGATGATCGGCTACGACGACCCCGAGTACGACATCGACCCGGTCAACGCGTCCGCCGAGCTCATGGGCTACGCCTGGCAGATGGCCGAGGAGCGGCAGAAGTGCCCGGTCGATGACATCGTCACCAAGGTGGTCAACGCCGATATCGATGGCGAGTCGCTCGGCTCGGAGGAGTTCGCGTTCTTCGTCATCCTACTTGCCGTCGCGGGCAACGAGACCACCCGCAACGCCATCACGCACGGCATGAAGGCGTTCGTCGACCACCCCGAGCAGTGGGAACGCTACAAGGCCGAGCGGCCGAGGACCGCGCCGGACGAGATCGTGCGCTGGGCGACCCCGGTGAGCGCGTTCCAGCGCACCCTCACCGACGACACGGAGCTCGGCGGGCAGCTGATCCGCAAGGGGCAGCGGGTCGGGCTGTTCTACGCCTCGGCGAACTTCGACGAGGAGGCGTTCGACAAGCCGCACGAGTTCGACGTCTTCCGCGACCCGAACCCGCACGTCGGCTTCGGCGGCACCGGCACGCACTACTGCATCGGGGCGAACCTGGCGCGGCTGGAGATCGACCTGATGTTCAACGCGATCGCCGACGCCATGCCGAACATCCGCGAGGTCGAACCGCCCGCCCGGCTGCGCTCCGGCTGGCTCAACGGCATCAAGCACTACCGCGTCGCCTACGAATGAGGAGCCAGGACGTGGGCGCGCTGGAAGACATCCGGAGGCTGAAGTACCGCTACGCCAGGACCCTCGACCTCAAGCGCTGGGACGAGTTCGCCGACGTGTTCACCGAGGACGCGACCGCCGATTACGGCACGCGCGCCGTCAGTGAGCGGCTGACGCTGCGAGGCCGCGAGCAGATCGTGTCCTACATGCGCGACGCGCTCGGCGGCAACATCATCACGGTGCACTTCTGCGCCCAGCCGGAGATCGACATCGACGGCGACACGGCAGAGGGCACCTGGTGTTTCGAGGACACCGTGATCGTTCCCGACCACCGGATCATGATCAAAGGTTCGGCGTACTACGAGGACCGCTATCGCCGCGAGGACGGCGTCTGGCGCATCTCGCACGTCGGCTACGTGCGCACGTACGAGCTGATGCTGTCGTTCGACGACATGCCGAGCCTGCAGTTGCTGGCGAACCGTTGGGCCGACGTCCCGCAGCCGCAGGCCTGATCGGGAGGCGCACCGGTGCTCACCGAACCGTTCGCCGACGCGATCGCCGAAGCCGAGAAGATCATCGAGAGCGCGCCGCATGTGCGCACCGAGCAGGACCTCATCGAGGGCTACGACTACCTGGCGGGCAGCATCCGCGCGTCGTTGCAGATGGCGTGGGCGTATGAACGCGACTTCCCGTTCTTCGTGTCGTCCACCGGCCCGTACACCAAGCTCGGCCTCGACAACCCGGACACGCTGTACTACCACGCCTACCTCCGCGACGACGCCGAGTACGTGGTGACCGGAACCCGTGGCACCACCGCTGACCTGAGCTTTCAGGTGCTCAACGGGGACTACAGCCCGGCGTCCTCTCCGGACAGTCTGACCGCGTTCGACGACCGGGACCTCGACATTGACGCCGACGGCCGGTTCGGGGTCCGGTTTGGACCCGGCTCCGGCCGGAACTACGTCACGCTGGGTTCGGGCTCAGCGATGCTCGTCGTCCGCGAGGTCTACAGCGACTGGACTTCGGAACAGGCCGGTCGCATCCGGATCCACCGGGCCGACCGGCTCGGCGCCGCGCCGCCGCCGCACGACAAGGACACGCTGGTCAAGCGGTATCGCGTGGCGGGCAAGATGCTGTTGTCGCGGCTGCGGACGTTCCTGGCGTTCCCGGAGTGGCACTACCTGAAGCTGCCGGTGAACACCCTGACCGAGCCGCGCGCCACCCCGGGTGGGCTCGCCACGCAGTTCTCCGCCGTCGGTCACTATGACCTCGCCGATGACGAGGTCATGGTGATCACCGTGCCCGCCGCGTCGGCCGATGTCGTGCCATACCAGGGATTTCAGCTCGGCAGCATGTGGTACATCTCGTTGGACTACATCAACCACCAGACCAGCCTCACCCGCGACCAGGCGCGCGTCGACCCGGACGGCATGATCCGTTACGTCGTCAGCGAGCGCGATCCCGGCCTGGCGAACTGGGTGGAACGCACTGGTCACAGCCGTGGCTACCTGCAACTGCGGTGGCAGCGGCTGACGCGCGACCTCGCACCCGCCGACGGGCCGACGTCCGAGGTGCTGAAGTTCGACGAGCTGCCGGACCGGTTGCCGTACTACGCCGAGCAGCGGGTCAGTCCTCGGGAGTGGTCGGAACGGATCGCCGCGCGGCAGGCCGCCGTGGCCGATCGGATGCTGGGATGAGCATGCTGCGGGACAAGGTCGTCGTGGTGTCCGGGGTCGGGCCGGGCCTCGGCCGATCGATCGCGATGCAAGCGGCGCACGCCGGTGCGGACGTCGTGCTCGCCGCCCGGACGAAGTCCAACCTGGACGCCGTCGCTGATGAGGTGTCCGCGTTGGGGCGCCGTGCCGTCACGGTGCCCGCCGACATCACGTCGGAGTCCGATGCGGACACGCTTGCGGAGGCGGCCGTGTCAGCGTTCGGGCGGGTGGACGTGCTGGTCAACAACGCCTTCGCCATTCCACCCCTTGGTGACCTCGCCGACGCGGACCTGGACGCCGTCCGAGCTGGCTTCGAGACCAGCTCGATCGCGGCGCTGCGGCTGACGCGGCTGTCCACGCCCGCGCTGGAAGCGGCTGGCGGTGCGGTCGTGATGGTGAACTCCATGGTGCTGCGGCACTCGCAACGTGGGTACGGGGCGTACAAGATGGCGAAGGCCAGCCTGCTTTCGCTGGCGCAGAGCCTCGCCACGGAGCTGGGCCCGCGCGGTATCCGGGTCAACTCGGTCGCGCCGGGCTACATCTGGGCCGACACACTCAAGTGGTACTTCGGATACTTGGCTAAGAAGCGCGGTGTGTCCACTGAGGACGTCTACGCCGAGACCGCCGCCAACACCGACCTGCGGCGGCTGCCTGAACCGGACGAGATCGCGGCCGCCGTGGTGTTCCTGGCCTCGGACATGGCGCGTGCGATCACCGGGCAGTGTCTCGACGTCAACTGCGGCGAGTACCACCACTGAGGGAGATGCCGCCACCGCGCCGATCACCTTTGAGGAAAGTCCCGTCACTACGCCGAGTATCAGTGAGGAGCGCACATGCGAGACAGCGTCGGCACGGTGGCAGACCTGCACGCCTCGGCCACCAAGATCACCGGGCTGGACGACTTCGGCGACGACGCCTACCTCGACGGCCTGCGGGTGCTGCTTGACTCGTACGAGCGCGAGGCTCAGCTCACTCCGCTCGGCAACAGCATCACGCGGGCCTCGCTGCGGGGCGCGCTGGTCGCGCGGCTGCTCGCGGAGGCGGCGTGGCGGCAGTACCCGGACTATGCCGATGTCCCGATCGAGCGGCCGATCTTCGTCACCGGGCTCTCGCGCACTGGTACCACCGCGCTGCACCGGCTGCTGGCAGCTGCCCCTGCGCACCAGGGCCTGGAGTTGTGGCTCACCGACGTCCCGCAGCCGCGCCCGCCGCGTGAGACGTGGGACGACAATCCGGTGTACCAGCAGATCAAGGCGGGCTACGACCGGCATCATGCCGAGAATCCGGACTTCATGGGGTTGCACTACACGTCGGCGGACTCGGTAGAGGAGTGCTGGCGGCTGCTGCGGCAGAGCATGAAGTCGGTGTCGGACGAGTGTCTGGCCTACCTGCCCAGCTACTCGCGCTGGCTGTCCGCACAGGACTGGACCGGCGCCTACGCGCGGCACCGGCAGCTGTTGCAGTTGATCGGTCTTGGCGAGCCGGATAAGCGGTGGGTGTTGAAGAACCCGAGCCACCTGTTCGCGCTGCACGAGCTGCTCGCGGTGTATCCGGACGCCCTGATCGTGCAGACGCACCGGCCGCCGAGCACGACGTTGGCCT
>WHUD01000229.1 GCA_009377385.1 Actinophytocola sp. | reverse complement strand
ATGCCGTCGGCGACCGCGTACCGGCCGGGCGACGTGCTGCGGATGTACGGCGGCAAGACCGTCGAGGTGCTCAACACCGACGCCGAGGGCAGGCTGGTGCTGGCCGACGCGATCGTGCGCGCCTGCGAGGACGAGCCGGACTACCTGATCGAGACGTCGACGCTGACCGGCGCGCAGGTTGTCGCGCTTGGCAGCCGCACGGCGGGGATCATGGGCTCTGACGAGTTCCGCGACCGGGTCGCGTCCGTCGCGCAGCGCACCGGCGAGGGCGGCTGGGCGATGCCGCTGCCGGACGAGCTGCGCGGCGACCTCGACTCGACGCTGGCCGATCTGGCCAACGTGACCAGCCACCGCTGGGCCGGGATGCTGGTGGCTGGCGTGTTCCTGCAGGAGTTCGTCGCGGACGACCTGCCGTGGGCGCACATCGACATCGCGGGCCCGTCGTACAACAGCGACAGCCCGTGGGGTTACACCGGCAAGGGCGGCACCGGCGTCCCGGTGCGCACGCTCGCCGCCGTGCTCGCCGACATCGCGGAGAACGGCTGACGCCAGCGACATGCTTGGCGGATTCGGTGAGCTGGGTCCCCGGTTCGAGCCGAGGGCGTATGCCGACGCCTGCGTCGCCGACGTCCTGCTGGGGCCACCGGTCACGCACGCCCGCGTGATCGGTGACGTCGCGCTGCTGCTGACCTGCGTCGGCGGCAGTGCGGCGGCCGACAGGCTGTGCGAGCGGTGGCTGGTGGTGACCGAGCAGCCAGCCACCGACCTGCTCGCCGAAGACGCCGCCGCCCGAGGGTTCGCGCAGCTGTTCGCGGCGCGGGGGACGCATCCGGCGTGGGCGCGAAGCCTGTCGCCGCTGGACGTCGACGCCGAGGCGACCACACACCGCAGGTGGCTGGACCGTACGGACTCCCCCATCGACCCTGGCGCCTTCGGCACGTCGACGGCAGGCCGCGTCGTGACGGGGCTCGCGCAGCATGCGGCGGCCGAGCCGAACCCGCTCAAACGGCTCGCGGCGCGGGCAGCGGACGCGATGGCCGATGGCGACACGAGCCGGGCCAAGGACGTGCTCGCCGAGTGGGCCGAACGCGCGGGACCCCGACCCCCTGTCGCCCAGCTCGCCGGCTGCCGCGACCTCGCCCCGCTGCTGGCCGACGGCGCGCTCGCCGGACCACTCGGCGTCCCCGACGGCTGGCCGGACGACTGCGCAGGTGCACTGGCCGCCGCACTCCGGCTTCGGCAGCGGGACCAAAGCAGCGAGGCGGCGGACGACGTCGGAATGCCTGCGCTTGTCCGCCGCGTGCTCGCGGCACGCCACGCGGGGGCAGCCGAGGACGAACCGGAGCCCGCGCCGGAGCCGCCAGCGCCGGCGGACGCCATCGCGGCGGCCGAACGCCGCATCGGGCACCGGCTGCCCGATGACTACCGCGCGTTCCTCGCCACGACCGACGGCCTGCCGGCCGACGTCGTCTTCCCCCGGCTGCTACGCGCGGCCGAACTCCACCCCAGCGAGGGCGGCGTCGTCGTCATCAGCGGCCGCAGTGAGGACGGCCTCATCACGCTGGTGCCGCCCGGCTCGGCGGACGACGGGTGGCGAGTCGTTGAGGTCGACCTCGGCCTCGGGTCGACGGCGCATCCGAGCTTTACCGCCCTGCTCAGAGCACATCTGACGTTACTTGGCGGTAACGATGCCGCCGCAGGACGAGGGGGGCCGTAACGCTAGGCTTCACCTGTTTCGCGTCTACGCCGCTGCAGGATCTTCTGCCGCTCGGTGTAGTCCCGCATCCGTTGCGGATAACCGACCTTGGCGACCTCATAGACCGGGATGGACCGCTTGTGGCCGAACTTCTGCGCCGCCTCAAGGCTGCCGATCCGGCGCCGCGTCCACTCACCGTCGTGCGCGATGAGCACCACGGTGGTCTCGGTGACCGCCGTGCGCGGCTCGACGTACGCCTCGACGCCCTTGCGGGCGCTGGCCCATTCCTCCAGATGCGTGACGTCGGCCGAGGACGACTGGCGCAGCGTCCCGGGACGCTTCTTCGCACCGCGGCGTTTGCGCATCGAGTCGAACAGACCCACTCCGACCACTCCTACCTCATCCGTCCTACACGATCATTGTGCCGCAACCCACGGTGCGAGACGGCGGCTAAGTCGCCAGCGTGGCAGGCGTAATGACAAGATGAGGTGAAGCAAGTGACGCCCCGGCCACGACCCCCTGGCAGGCGGCTGAACCACAACAAACGAGCGAAGCTCTACGACAGGAGTTGAGACCGTGACCGAGACGTCCGCCGACCTCGTGATCCTGGGTGGCGGTTCGGGCGGCTATGCCGCGGCGTTCCGTGCAGCCGAGCTGGGCCTTTCCGTGATCCTGGTTGAAAAGGACAAGCTGGGCGGTACCTGCCTGCACCGAGGCTGCATCCCGACCAAGGCGCTGCTGCACGCAGCCGAGGTCGCCGACTCCGCCCGCGACGGCGAGTCGTTCGGAGTCAAGACGGTCTTCGAAGGCATCGACATGGCAGGGGTGAACAAGTACAAGGACGGCATCGTCGGCCGGCTGTACAAGGGCTTGCAGGGCCTTGCCAAGGCCCACAAGGTGACCATGGTCGAGGGCGCAGGCACGTTCATCGGGCCAAACGCGGTTGACGTCAACGGCACGCGCTACACCGGCAAGCACGTGCTGCTCGCGACCGGTTCGTACTCCAAGTCGCTGCCCGGCCTCGATCTCACCGGCCGGATCATCGCCAGTGAGCAGGCGCTCGCGCTCGACTACGTTCCGGAGAAGGTCGTCGTGCTCGGCGGCGGCGTCATCGGCGTCGAGTTCGCCAGTGTGTGGGCCTCGTTCGGCGCTGAGGTCACCATCGTCGAGGCGCTGCCGAGGCTGGTGCCCAATGAGGACGAGTTCGCGTCCAAGCAACTGGAGCGGGCGTTCCGCCGCCGCAAGATCGCGTTCAAGACCGGTGTGAAGTTCACCGGCGCCACCCAGAACGAGTCCGGCGTGAGCGTTTCGCTGGAGTCCGGCGAGACGCTGGACGCCGACCTGCTGCTCGTCGCCGTCGGGCGGGGTCCGAACACCGCAGGCCATGGCTTCGAGGAGGCCGGGGTCGCGATGGATCGCGGCTTCGTCACCACCGACGACCGGCTGCGCACCAACCTGCCCGGCGTGTACGCCGTCGGCGACATCGTGCCCGGCCTGCAGCTCGCGCACCGCGGCTTCGCGCAGGGGATCTTCGTCGCGGAGGACATCGCGGGCCTCAACCCGACCCCGATCGACGAGGACGGCATCCCCCGCGTGACGTACTCGCACCCCGAGGTCGCCTCCGTCGGGCTCACCGAGGACGCCGCCAAGGAGCAGTACGGCTCGGACGTCACCACGTTCACCTACGACCTCGGCGGCAACGGCAAGAGCCAGATCCTCAAGACGTCAGGAGCGATCAAGCTGGTCAAGGCGCCGGACGGGCCGGTTGTCGGCCTGCACCTCGTCGGCGACCGCGTCGGCGAGCTGATCGGTGAGGCGCAGCTGATCTACAACTGGGAGGCTTTCCCCGAGGACGTCGCCCCGCTCATCCACGCCCACCCGACCCAGACCGAAGCGCTCGGCGAGGCACACCTCGCGCTCGCTGGCAAGCCCCTGCACGTACACGGCTGACTGCCTCAGCCGACCGACAATTCATCCAGTCCCTATCGTCCTGAGGAGTCAACAGCGATGGCCTTCTCCGTCACATTGCCGGAACTCGGTGAGAGCGTCACGGAGGGAACCGTCACCCGGTGGTTGAAGCAAGAGGGTGACACGGTGGCGGTCGACGAGCCGCTACTGGAGATCTCAACCGACA
>WHUD01000228.1 GCA_009377385.1 Actinophytocola sp. | reverse complement strand
CATTCCCAAAGAATGCGCACGAATTCGGGCAGTTTTCATTTCGCGAATTTCCGTTGTTGGGGTCTTCATGTTGATACCCTTGCGCGGTGGATCATCGACCGGTGGCTGGACGCGACTACCCGCGGTCGTATGCCGAGCTGCGGGCGTGGTTCGACGAGGACTGGACGTGCCGGGACTACCTGGACTGGCTGCGCTGGCCGGACGGGTTCGTCTGCCCGGGCTGCGGCAGCGTTCGGGGGTGGCGGCTGGCGGATGCGCGGTGGAAGTGCGGGGGCTGTCAGCGGAAGGTGTCGGCGACGGCGGGCACGATCTTCGACAAAACTCGCACGCCGCTGACGGTGTGGTTCGCTACCGCCTGGCGGCTGGTCGGCGACAAGGTCGGCCTCTCGGCGACCCAGCTGCAGCGGGAGATGGAGCTGGGCTCGTATCCGACGGCGTGGGCGATGCTGCACCGCTACCGCACGGTGATGGTGCGCCCGGGACGCGACCGGTTGTCCGGCGACGTCGAGGTCGACGAGTGCTTCCTCGGCGGCCCCGAGCCCGGCGTACGTGGCCGCGGGGCGCTGGGAAAGGTACTGCTTGCGGGCGCGGTGGAGCGCACTACGGGCGGCCAGCCCCGCCGCGCGCGACTGGCCGTGATCGACGACGCCAGCGCCGACAGTCTCGGCGACTTCCTGCGCGACAACGTCGAGCCAGGCAGCCGGATTCTCACCGACGGCTGGGGCTCCTACCCGGCGGCCACGCGCGAGGGCTACACGCACAAGCCCACCTCCGTCGCCGCGTCCGGCCTGCAGGCGCACGAGGTGCTGCCAGCGGTGCACCTGGTCTTCTCGCTCGTCAAACGCTGGGTGATGGGCACCCTGCAGGGCTCGATCAGCCCCGAGCACGTGCAGTCGTACTGCGACGAGTGGGTGTTCCGGTTCAACCGCCGTCGCTCCCGCAGCCGCGGGCTACTGTTCCACACCCTGCTGCGCCACGCCGTCGCCGCGGACCCGGTCACCTACAAGTCCCTGCGCAAGGCCGGACGGTGGCGGCCACCGCCACCCCCACCCGACGGCGAACGACCCTGGCCCTCCAGCCTCGACGTCGGACGCCCACGCCTGCCTTGGCGCACGTAAACGCGACGTGGGGTATCAACATGAAGACCCCAACTTTAGATATTAGCTCAAATAGGTCGAAACGGACCTATTTGCTCCTCCGTCTTCGACATGCAGAAGCCCTGCGTTACGCGACGACCTTTATCGGTTTCCGTGGCTGCCTACTGAGTTGGCTGGAGTCACCCCGGTAGGTGTGCAAAACGACGTCGTGAGCGGGGAAAACGTGGTTCTGAGCGACGAATACGGTGTCGTGGGCGGGGAATACACCGTCCGGAAGGTAGAACATGGCGTCCGGAGTGGGGGACACGGCGTTGGGAACGACGAACATGGCGTCCGGAGTGGGGGACACGGCGTCAGCGGTACTCCCGGAGGCGTTGCCAGACGCCTGCGGCCGAGGCGAGTGCGGTGAGCACGCTCAGGATCGCGACGCCGGACGTCATGGCGGTGAGGGCCGAGCGGGCTGCGGTGATCTCGGCGTTGGTGTCGTGGCGGACGTCGTCGACAGCGGAGCCGAGTGAGTCATCGACCGTGGCAAAAGCATCGGCGCCTGGCGATCCGAGTAGCACTTCGACGGCACCGGCCTGGATGGCGCCTGCCGCACTCCGCAGGGTGTCGTGCTGGGAGAGCCAGAGATCGGCGGCGGTAGCGGCGGTGTCGATCCGCTGCTGTATCTCCGGGTTGTCGGTGGCCGCCTTCGCGAGGTCGAGTTCGCCGCCGGAGTCGCCCAAACTGCCCGGCCCCGACCCCACCAGTCGCTCCCGCAGCTCAACGAACTGCTGCTGGTAGCGGCCGGTGGGATGATCGCCACCTGCGGACACCAGCAGCAGCGCCTCGCTACTCCGCGCTGCGAGCGCGGTGATGTGCGCGTCGGTCAGCGCGTCCCCGACCTCGGTGCCGTCCTCTGCGGACTGTTCGGCGTGCGAACCAGCCACCACGGCGCCCACCACCGTCCAGACCAGCATCGCGGTGGCTGTCACGGTCGCCGCGACGAGGCCGATGTTCACCATCCGGTTGGTGCGCCGCCGCAGCCACACCTGCGCCGCGACGAGCGCGCCAACCAGCAGTCCGATCAACACCAGCTCCAGCACAGGAAACGACATCGCCGACAGCTGGTCGTCGCTCACGCGCGCCCGCGCGGCCTCGTGCAGCTCCCGCGCGGCGGGCAGCAGGTGCGCGCGCATCGCGTCTGCGGCGAGCAGCTGGTACGTCGACGCGACTGGCTCGCCCTCGCGGTTGTAGGACCGCGCCGTCTCCACCAACACCGTGTACTCCGACAACCTGCCCGGCAGTGTGCCGAGCAGGTTGCGTCGGCCGGGGTCGGAGTCCTCGTCGCGCGCTGCCACCATCGACGCGAGCGCGGACTGCGCCTCGCCGATCGCCGTCTCGTACTCGGTCTCGTAGTGCACGCGGTCGATGGCCCTGTCCTGGCTGCGGGCGAGGAACGCCGCCGCTGCCGTCGTGTCCGCCGTGGACAGCGAGCGGTGGAACTCGGCGGCCGCCGTCCTGAGCTGCCCTGACGTCGTGGCAAGGTCGGTCAGCGTCTGCTGCCGGGAGCGCACGCTCAACGACGTCACCAGCCCGACGACCAGCCCGGCGATGACGAGCACGAGCAGCAGCGCGCTCCACTGGCCGGGCGTGCTGCGCAGCAGCTCCTTGCGGCGCATCCCGAACGCGGACGGCCGCGTGGCGTGCACGGCGACGTCGGCGATCACGGCGTCGTGCCGGACGCCGACGTCGTGCCGGACGCCGACGTCGTGCTGGGTGCCGGCGTCGTCCTGGCTGACGGTGTCGCTGTCAGTCACGCGTCACCGCACAGCTGCTCGGTGGTGACGTCCGGCGGGGGCACGTTCCGCTCACTGAAGCCGAATGATTTCACGATCCGTAACCATTCGCCGGACTCCTTGAGCTTGCGCAGCTCGGTGTTGAACGCGGTGACGAAGTCGGTCGCGCCCTTCGGAAAAGTGAACGCCCCGATACCCGGCGTGTCACCGCGCAGGAACGGTTTGGTCTTCTCCAGCCCGGAACCGGGGTTCTGCTCGAGCAGCCAGGCCACCGTGGTGTCCAGCGTCGCCGCGCCGTAGACCCGGCCGTCCCGCACCGCGCGGAAGATGCTGTCCTGGTCGCCGAGCGTGACGATCTGCTCCTCCGGCACCCCTGCCTCGACCGCGTAACCGAGCTCGACCGCACCGGTGAGCACGGCGATCAGGACGTCCTCGCCTTTGATGTCCCCGAACCGCGTGATGCCCTTCGGGTTGCCCCTCGGCACCAGGAATGCCGACTTGACCTGGTAGTCCGGGATGGAGAACGCCGCGTCGGCGCAGCGGGTCGGGTTGATGAACATGCCAGCCGCGACGAAGGCGTAGCTGCCTGCCTTCAGCCCTGGAATGAGCTGGCGGAAGTCGGCGAGGACGCCCTCAAGCTTGGTGATGCCGAAGGTGCGCAGCACCGCCCGCGCCACCTCGGGCGCCTCGCCGGTAAGCCTGCCGGTCTCGTCGAGGAAGCCGTACGGCGCCTCGTCGGCGAAGCCGACCTTGATGGTGCCCGACTCCTGCGCCGCCTGGAAGCTGGTGCTCGCGCCTTCCGGCCCGCAGCCGGCCAGCGTGATCAGCCCAGTTGTCACTGCCCCGCGCAGGAGGGTGCGACGGGGCAGCGCACGTGGCCCATCGCCGGTGGACACGTCGCTGGCACCTCTCCGTTCTGTCGGCAGCCGCACGGGGCGTGGCGTTAGGGCCTGCCGATGATCAACACGCTCAGGTTCCGGGCGGGTTGAGGGTGTAGT
>WHUD01000227.1 GCA_009377385.1 Actinophytocola sp. | reverse complement strand
GGATCGTCGGCTACGCCAAGCAGGTCAACGACGCCACGGGATGACGAAACGCATGACGAGTATGGGCGGCGGTAGTCGAGCGTTCGCGGTCCGTTCCGACATCGACGATCGGTTATCCGCGACTACAAGACGTTCTCAGCATCCGATAACGGTTGAACGGATGCTAAGCGCCGAGCCAGGGGCACGGGACAGCAGCGCCGTCCACATTGGAATCTTCGGCTTCGAGCCGCTGATCGGGAACGGCAGCGCCGAGCTGAAACTGATGCGCATCGTGCCGATCAGCCAGGAGATGGTGCTCAGCTACATCGCCGAGCACGTGCTCGGCCTGCCGCGTAGTTACTAGCGGCCTGTCTCGGCCATCGCCGCGATGCGGCGGGCGAGTCGGGCGGCGGCCTCTCGGAGCTCACGAGGTTCCAGCACCTCCGCATCGAAGCCCAATCGGGCGACGTGCACGGCGAGCCAGTCCAGGTCGTCCCCGCCCGCGACGAGCACGCACCACCCGTCGCGATCGTCCTCGACGCGCCCCACCTGCGGCGGTACCAGCTCCCGCACCTGCTCGGGCCGGGCGCGCACCCGCACGCGGGCGAGATACCGGTACGGCGCCACGGTCATGGACCGCTGCACGTAGGCGACCGGGTCCGGGTGCTCCCTCGGCAGGAAGCGCCACGTCGTCGCCACCACATCGCGCATCCGGTCCAGCCGGAAGGTGCGCCAGTCGTCGCGGTCGACGTCCCAGGCCATCAGGTACCAGCGGCGGTTGGTGGCGACCATCCGCACCGGTTCGACCGTGCGCTCGCGTGCGCTCGTGTCGCGGCGGGCGCACTGGAACCGCACCCGCACGGCGTCGCGGCAGGCCCGCGCGAGCGTCACCAACAGCTCCGAGTCGATCTCGACCCCTGGGCCGACGAGGGTCTCGGTCGCGCCGTGCACCGCCCGCACCTCGGCGCGCAGCCGGGGCGGCATCACCTGGTCGAGCTTCGTGAGCGCCCGCAGTGCCGCCTCGCCGGCCCCAGCGACCGTGCCGCCCGACGCCAGCCGCAGGGACACCGCCGTCGCGATCGCCTCCTCGTCGTCGAGGAGCAGCGGGGGCAGCCGGGTGCCAGCGCCGAGCTGGTAACCGCCGCCGACGCCAGCCGTCGCGTGCACGGGGTAGCCGAGCGCGCGCAGCCGCTCCACATCGCGGCGCACCGACCGGTCGGTGACTCCCAGCTCGGCGGCGATTTCGGTGGCGGTCCAGGACGGCCGCCGCTGCAGCAATGCCAGCAGCCGCAGTACTCGCTCGGTTGTCGCCTCGACGGTCACGCGCTCAATCGTTCCACAGATTGCGGAACGAAACTGTCCGCTATTCGCGCAAGACTGGTGCCATGACCGACCAGACATGGAACAGGCTGCTCCGCGACCAGATCGACTGGCACTGGACCAATCAGCTGCGCGATCACCTCGAAGGGCTTTCCGATGACGAGTACTTATGGGAGCCCGCGCCCGGCTGCTGGAACGTGCGCCAGCGTGGCACCGGCATCGCACCGGTGCAGGCCGGGTCCGGTGCGATGACCATCGACTTCGCGATGCCGGAGCCCGACCCGCCACCGTTCACGACGATCGCCTGGCGACTCGGGCACGTGATCGTCGGCGTGCTCGCGATGCGTAACGCCGCGCACTTCGGTCGCGCCCACCGACTACCAGTCGTTCGAGTACGCCGCGACCGCGGCCGAGGCGCTGGCGCAGCTCGACGCGGAGTACGCCGCGTGGCTGGCTGGGGTCGAGTCTCTCGGCGAAACCGGCCTCGCCCGGCCGTGCGGGGAGGCGGAGGGACCGTACGCCGAGCGTCCGATGGCCGCGCTCGTGCTGCACATCAACCGCGAGCTGATCCATCATCTGTCCGAGGTATGCCTGCTCCGCGACCTCTACCTGCACACCAACCTGCAGACCCGACGGGAGGCGAGCTGAGATGGCCCGCGACGTCCAGATCACGTTCGACTGCGCCGACCCAGCCGGGTTGTCGGCTTTCTGGGCCGAGGCCCTCGGCTACCGGCTGCAGGATCCGCCCAAGGGTTTCGAGTCGTGGGAGCAGGCCCTTGACGCGATGGGTGTGCCGCCCGAGAACCGCAACGACGCCTCGGCGGTAGTCGACCCCGATGGCTCCGGGCCGCGGCTGTTCTTCCAGCGGGTGCCGGAAGGCAAGCAGGCCAAGAACCGCATGCACCTCGATGTGCGAGCCGCCCGATGGCTCGAGGGCGACGCGCGGATGGCTGCCCTTGAGGCGGAGGCCGAGCGGCTCGTCACCCACGGCGCCACCCGGCTCAGCCGCTACGAGCCCGCACCCCCGCTCAACACGGGTCACATCGTGATGGCCGACCCCGAAGGCAACGAGTTCTGCCTCGACTGATCAGCCGCGTGCTCCGCGCGAAGGCCTGGTGACACACTCGTGGGTCCGCCCGGCGCGCCGCCAGCGCTGATGGCGCTTTTCGGGCGGATCGGGCGATACTGACGAGGTGGATGAACCGGACCCCGGTGTGCGGGTGCGCTTGCTTGGCGGGTTCGAGCTACGCACGCCGGGGGACGCGCCGCTCGACCTGGAGTCGGCGCGCGCCGAGTCCCTGCTCGGGTACCTGGCGCTGCACCGCGACCGCGCCCACCCCAGGCAGCGGCTCGCGGCGCTGCTCTGGCCGGACTCCACCGAGGGTCAGGCGCGCACGAACCTGCGGCACCTGCTGCACCTCGTCCGGCGGCAACCACCGGTCGCGGACATCCTCGACGTCACGCCTCGCGCCGTGGGATGGCGCGCAAGCACGCCGTGCCTGCTCGACGTCGAGGACTTCGAGTCCGCGCTGCGCCGTGCCGAGCAGACGGCGGGGGACGCACGGCTGACGGCGTTGCGGCATGCTGTCGACGTCTACACCGGCGACCTGCTGACCGGCTGCGACGACGAATGGCCAGTGCCAGAACGGGATCGGCTGCGCGCCGCATTCACCGAGGCGTTGCAGCGGCTCGGCGAGTTGCTGCTCGATCGGTGCGACGAGGCTGCCGCCATCCAGCACCTGGAACGGCTGGTGGCCGAGGACCCGCTGCGCGAGTCCGCCTACCGGATGCTGATGCGGGGCTACCACGCGCGTGGGGACAGGGCGCGGGCGATCAGGACGTACCACGTGTGCGCGTCGGTGCTTGAGCGGGAGCTGGGGGTGCGGCCGTCGGCTGACACTCGCGAGGCGTACGCGGCGGTGTTGCCCGCCGAACCCGCCGCTCGGGACCGCGCCGACGAGCCCGCGCTGGTCGGCCGCGCCGAGGAACGGCGCACGCTCGCGCGGGCATGGCGTGCGACCGAGCACGGGCAGGCGCGGCTCGTGCTCATCACGGGCGATCCCGGCATCGGCAAGACCCGGCTGGCCGAGGCGTTCGCCCGGTGGTGCGCGGGCACCGGGGCCACCGTGGCGACGGCGACCGCGCATCCCGCAGAAGGTACGCTCTCGTACGGTCCGGTCGCCACCTGGCTCCGGTCTCCCGCCATCCGCGCCGGATGGCACGGGCTCACCCCCGCCGAGCAGGCCGAGTTGGCCCGGATCCTGCCGGAGCTGCCCGCCGAACTGCCCTGGGTGACCGCGCCGCCGGTGCTGCCCGGCGACGAGCAGCGGCACCGGCTGTTCGACGCCGTCTCCCGCGCGGTGCGCGCCGCAGAACGCCCGATCGTCCTGCTCGCCGACGACGTGCACTGGTTCGACCCGGAGTCGCTGGCGGTGCTGCACTACATTGTCCGGTCGCTGACCGGGGTGCGGCTGCTGGTGGTGGCCACGGCGCGGCCGGAAGAGGTCGACGACGCCAACCCGCTCGGCACCGTGCTCGCCGGCCTGGGCGCCCTCGGCCGGGTCACCGAGCTGGCGCTAGCGCCGCTTAGGGGTCGCAGTGAATCAAGTCAGTGTGGTTCGGGCGTGTCGCGTTTCGGGTGGAGGGTGTAGTTCCAGTCGCCGTGCCATGTGTCGCGGGTGATCGGGAGTTGCTGCATCTCGGTGTCGGTGATCTTGACACCGGTCGGGTAGGGGTGGGTGTCGAGTTGGGCGGTGACGGTCAGCCCGGTTTTTGTGGTGGTGGCGCCGATTAGGTTGATGATCGTTTCGAGGCTGTCCAGGGGTCTGCCCCGCCAGTTGCGGGTGATCT
>WHUD01000226.1 GCA_009377385.1 Actinophytocola sp. | reverse complement strand
CTCCGGGCTCTCCAGCATGATCACAGACTACTGCATCGATATGGATATGCCCTTATCTAAATTCCACTGCCTTTGCGGCCGTCACCCGCACTCGCACAGGACGACTACAACTGCTCTGACTTCGAGCACACCTGCTCGGAGGTGGGCTGCTCCTCGTCGCAGCGGGCGGAACGGCGCTGGTCGCACGTCGCACGCGCCGGGAGTCAACCCAGCGGTGATGCCTGATCACGTCCGGCAGGGCACCTCAGCGACCGCAACGCCGAAGCGGGACATCGCTCCTCTGCCCGCCGCCAAGCCCACTCGACTGGCGATCCCGTCGCTGAACGTGACCGCTCCGATCATGGATCTCGGGCTCCAGCCGGACGGATCACTTGAGGTGCCGCCCGGCGCTGGAACAAGCCGACAAGAGTGCGCGTTGGCAGGATCATGCTGTCTGTCGCTGCCTCATGTTCAACCGGCTTCGGCTACGGCGAGCGCGCCCGCGCGGGCACGATCCGCAAGCGCCCATCGACCACGACCAGCGCGATGTCGCCGCCGCTGTCTGTGCGGACAACGACCGCTCCCCCATCACGCAACTCGTCGATCAGCGTGGCATTGGGGTGGCCATGTCGGTTCATCGCGCCAACGCTGATCACGGCAACAGTGGGATCAACGGCGTCCAGGAACCTGGGAAGCGTGGACCTGCTGCCGTGATGCGGCACCTTGAGCACGTCAGCGCGCAGGTCCTCTCCCGATGCCAGCAGGTCGGCTTGCGCGGCGAGTTCGACGTCGCCCGTGAGCAGCAGGCTCCCCGCCGGTGTCTCGGCCTTGAGCACGACCGAGGCGTCGTTGACCTCGGTGCCCTCCGGGTCCGGGCTCGGCGGCGGCACGTACTGGGGTCCGAGCACCCGCAACCGTAGGTTCGGCCATTCCAGCCGCTGCCCGACCGTCAGTTCCAGCACCGCGACCTCGAACCGGCGGCCAGTGGCCACGACCTGCCGCCACGCCCACCCTGGCGTGCGACCCTCTCCGACGGCGATGCCTCCCACGGCACGTCCACCCAGCACGGCGTCCAAGCCACCGATGTGGTCGGCATGCAGGTGGCTCAGGATCACCAGCGGTACCCGCTCGACGCCGAGCCGATCAAGGCACCTATCGATATCGCCGAGTTCGGTGCCGGTGTCGACAACGACCGCATTGCCACTCTCGCCAGTCGACAGCACGAGGCCATCGCCCTGACCGACATCACAGGCGACGAACACCCACCGCGACGGCGGCCACCCTGGTGACAAGACGGCGACCGGGATCACGATGACGGCGACTCCGACCGTCCCTGCCGTGACCACTGTGAGCAGCAGTCGGGACCGCACAGCCAGTATCGCGCCGATGCAGACGAGCCCGGCACCGAGGCCACCCCACCAGCCATCCGGCCACCCGACGACGGCTCCCGGCACACTCGCGGCCTCCCGTGCGACCACCACGAGCCAACTCACCGCCGGTCCCGCCAGCCACACCGCAGCTTCGGCCAGCACCGGCACAGCCGTCGCGCAGACAGCCGCGACCACCCCGAGCACGGTGGCGGGCGCTACCACGGGAGCGGCCAGCACGTTCGCCGCCACCGTCACCATGCTGATCTCGCCAGATGTTCCCGCGATGATCGGCGCGGTCGCGACGAACGCCGCTAACGGCACCGCGATGCCCTCTGCGACACCCGCAGGCACGCCACGGCGCCGCGCCGCAGCCACCCATCGCGGGGCAAGCAGCACCAGCGCCGCCGTCGCGACGACGGACAATGCGAAGCCCACGCTGACCGCCATCGCAGGATCGGCGAGCACCAGCACACCCACGCTGAACGCGAGCGCGGGCAACGCGGAACGGTTCCTTCCCAGCGCGAGCGCAAGCAGCCCAACAGCACCCATCACGCCCGCCCGCAACACGCTGGGCTCCGAACCGACGAGCACCACGTATCCGAGCAGCACCACTCCGGCGGCAGCACTGGACGCCTTCGGCCCCAGCCGCACCATGCGCAGCAGAACGAACACCGCGCCGACGACGATCACGACGTTGGACCCAGACACCGCCGTCAGGTGCGACATGCCTGCCGCGAGGAACTCCTCCTCCACCCGCAGCGGCAACGCCGAGGTGTCTCCGACGACCAGCCCCGGCAACAGACCCGCCTCGTCGGGGTCCAGAACGCGCGCCGAGACCGAACGGAGTTCGCGGCGCATCGACCCCGCCGCACGCTGCCACCACGGCGCGGGAGAAACCCCCACGGGTTCAGCCCGTACCTGCAGCACCGCAACAAGCAGCTCACCGGACGCCGCTGGCACCAGCGTCCCGGCCGCGCGTAACCGCTGCCCTGGCACGAGCCCGGACCAGTCTGCCGTCGGCGCGATCAGCAGCACCCGGCCCGTGCTCGCGACGAGCCGTCCAGCCACCACCGCCCGCTCGACATCGGCGTGCAGCACGACACGGCCACTGCCGAAGGGCTGTCCCGCGTATCCGGCCGCACGGATCGCGCGGGCCCTGCTGGTCACTACGACGTCCAGCGCCGCGTCACCGCCGCTGGCGGCGACCGCACGCAGCGGGTCGTGCTCGGCGCTGTGGAGTACGAGCGTCAGCGGAACCGCGCTCAACACTCCGGCCACCCCGAGCGCAGCAGCGCCATGGCGGCGACCGAACCCGGACCGGCGCACGGCGGGAAACACGGACGCCCCGAGCGCCCCACCGCCGCACAGAGCGGCCAGCCACCACGTGCCGAGCAGCCCCAGCAGCCCGGCGAGCCACATCGTGAGGGCGGCGGGGACGAGCCGGAAGTCGTGCTGTCGGCCCGCCAGCGTCGGCGTAGTCGGAGGCGTGGCAGACAGGAACCGGCGGACGGCCCCACGGTCCGACGTCATCCAGCGGCGGCAATAGTGACGCGCTCCCGGAGGTCGGCCAGCCGCTGCTCCCCGATGCCAGACACCTCGCGCAACTGCTCGACGTCGGTGAAGCCGCCGTTTTCCGCGCGCCACTCCAGGATGCGCTGCGCCGTCACCTCCCCCACTCCTGGCAGCTCCTGCAACTCCGAGTCCGTCGCCGCGTTCAGGTCGACGCGCGGTTCCGAGGCGTCCGAGGACCCAGCGGCCGCAGCGTCGGTCATCCCGGCGGGAATGGGGACGTCGACGTAGATCTGTTCGCCGTCGGAGAGCTTGCGGGCGAGGTTGACCGTGGCCAGATTCGCCCCGCGGACGGGGCCACCCGCGGCCTTCAGCGCGTCAGCGACCCTGGCGCCCTTGTCGATGGTGACCAGGCCCGGCTTGGCCACCTTGCCCACCACGCTCACGACGAGTTTCGCAGGGGCGCGGCTGGCGGTGCGCTCCGCTGTGGTCGTCGCCGTGTCGTGGACGGCCAGAGGCAGCGGCGGCGCCGGCACCGGTTCCTGCGCGCCCACGAGGAGCAGGACGGCGACCGCGACGACGGAACTCAACGCCCCGAGCGCGACGGCGACCCGGGTCAGCCGGGTGCGCTGCGGCCCCGGCACAGGCGCGGGGTCAGGCTCGACCTCTGGCGCAGCCGACGGCGGCTCCCACAACCGACTCAACCGAGCTCGCGCCACCACGCCACGCACGGTACGGGATTGGAACACGAAGGGTAATTGCGCAAACATGCCGGCGACAGTAGGAGCCGACCGTAAGCAGCGCCAGACACCTGATCGGCGGTGTGGACAGCCAATGACCTGTGGATACACCGGCGCGCTGGCTCACACCGGCTGGACCACCACGCCGACGACGCCAGGGCCGGTGTGTGCCCCGATCACCGCGCCCAGTTCGGCCACAACGCAGCCGTTCACGCCGGGAATCCGCTCCTCCAACCGTTCGGCAAGCTTGGCGGCTCGCTCATACGCGCCGAGGTGCTGCACGGCGACCTCAACCTGCTGGTCACCGGCCGCTTCCACGGCCAGATCAGCCAGGCGGGTCATCGCCCTGGCGAGCGTTCGCACCTTCTCCAGCGGCATGATTTTGCCGTCGTCGATGTGCAGCAGCGGCTTCATCGCCAACGCCGTCCCGAGCACCGCCGTCGCCGCCCCGATTCGGCCGCCTCGGCGCAGGTACTCCAGCGTCTCGACGACGAAAAACGTCCGCGAACAGGCCGCGGCGGACACTGCAGCCGCCTCAACTTCGGCTCCATTTGCCCCGCGAGTGGCGACATCGG
>WHUD01000225.1 GCA_009377385.1 Actinophytocola sp. | reverse complement strand
CATCCTCGACCTGCAACGCCACGGCGCCACGCCATGCGAGACAGTCACCCGGCTACTCGACGCCCACATCGCCGACATCGACAGCAAACTCGCCGACCTACGCACGCTGCGCCGCTCACTCGTCCACGCCCGCCGCGCCGCCCACGAAAGCCGTCGCCGCGGCGAGAACGCCGTCGTATGCCGCATCATCGAACACGGCCACGACACAGCCTGACCTGGAGACCGGATAGGCATCGACAGCCTCAGCACGGGCGAGCGGTAGTCGGCAGCGACTTTGTCACCTTCCTGACACTGCTCGCTGGTCACGGGATATCGCGAGGAAGCCACAGGCTAATCAGTATGCGAATACCTTGCTGGAAGGGAGTCACAGGATGACTGTGGTGTCGGGAACGCCGTACGCCCGTAGCCAGCACGCGCTCTCCTGGTCCGCGCTCGGTTTGATGGTCAGCATGGCCGTGCCGGTCGTACTGATCATTCTCGGGATCGCCATCACCGGCTGGGGCGCGATCAACTGGGTCGGTGCGATCGTGTGGGGCGTGATCGGCACGATCGCGTTCACGCTGTTCAGCATTGTGGGCGCGGCGATGCGCATGACCCGCATGGATTTGCTGGGCATGCTCGGTAACACCATCGCCCGGCCGGGTAGCCGCGCGTCGAAAGGCATAGGGCTCGTTATTCACCACATGAATGGCGCCATCCTCGCCATCGCGTGGCTCTACACCGTCGCCCTGTTGGGCCTGCCTGCCAACTGGGCCACCGGGCTGGCCTGGGGTGCGGTGCTCACGCTGCTGGCGTTGCTGATGATGACCACGATCGGCAGCGTTCACCCCGCGATGCGCAGCGGAGCACAGGATGACCCGGGGCCCGCTGCGGTCAACTTCGGCGCCTTGACACCGGTCGGCAGCCTGCTCGGCCACCTCGTGTACGGCGTGGTGCTGGGTATCGGCTACTCCGTGCTGCCACTGGTCTGACCGCTGACCGTTCCAGCCGCCTCACCAGCTCAAAACTGGTGCGGCGGGCCGGCACCGTGGTGACCGAGGAGGTGATCATCGACATGGCGGATGCGGTCGAGGTCGGCGTGGTGCTGCCGAACACCGGACCGGAGGCCTCGCTGCCCAACATGGTGCGCAACGCGCACGCGGCACGGGATGCCGGGTTCGGCTCGCTGTGGCTGACCGACCATCTTCTGGTCGGCGAGGATGCCGCCGCCTCCTACGGCCGTGTGGTCGAACCCTTGACCGCGTCGGCCTACCTCGCCGGTCGGATGGGTGACGTCGGGCTGGGGACGTCGATCCTGCTGCTGCCGCTGCGGCACCCAGTCGCGGTTGCGAAACAGGCGGCACTCGTGCAGGCAGGCGCGGGCCGCGGGTTCCGGATGGGCGTCGGTGTCGGCTGGCACGAGCCGGAGTTCCGGATGCTTGGCTACGGGTTCGCCGACCGCGGACGACGCGCCAACGAGGCGCTGCGGCTCATCCGTTCCCTCTGGCGTGGCGAACGGGACTTCCACGGCGAGTACTGGTCGTTCGAGGAGGCCGCCTTCGGCCCGCTGCCCGATCCGCCGCCGCAGATCTGGGTCGGCGGTGCCTCGCCGGCCGCCCGGCGCCGGGCCGAGCGGTTCGGGGATGCCTGGCACCCCGTGAACCCGTCGCCTGCCGACGTCCGGTCCTTCCGCCGCGCCACCGGGCTGCCGGTTCGGCCGCGACTGCTCGTGTTCATCGGCGAGGACGGCCCCGACTGGAGCATCAGCGGCTCTCCGGCAACGCTCGCCGCGCACCTGCAAGACCTCATCGAGTCCGGTGTGGACGCGATAACGGTGAGCCTCGAGAACCCGCACACCCTCTTCGCCGCATCCATGCGCCGCTTCCGCGGCGAGGTACTGGCCAGGGTCGCGACACGGTGACGCCCGCGACGCGCCAGCGGGATCGCGGTCAGGCGAAGGGTGTGGTTGGTCGTTGTTCGCGCTGGCCGTCGACCTCGACATCGACCTGCTCGTTGTAGAAGCACAGCATGCCGCGTACCGCGAGCGCGTCGTGGAGGGGCTCGGCGTAGGTCCAGACGAGGTCGGGCACGACGTCGTCTCCCACCCGCACCGACCAGTATTCCGCGACACCCTTGTACGGGCACCGTGTGACGCTCATGCTCGGCGCGAGCAGGTCGTGGCGCACGTCCTGCCGCGACAGGTAGTACCGCACCGGCAGCCCGGTCTCGAAAAGCAGCCGTGGCCGCCAGGACTCGGCGAGCAGTTCGCCATCCCGGCTCACCCGCACGTGCCGGGAGCTCGCCAGCACATCGATGCGATGGTACGGATCGCGCGGGTGCACGAAGACCTGCTCGTCCTCCTCGAACCACGCGTCGACCGCGTCCCAGTAGAACGCCACGTGCCCGGCCAGCCAGGACGCGGACTCGATCGGCCGCTCGTAGGCCCAGACGGCGTTCTCTGCCCGCCGCTCACCGGCGGCGAGTGTCCAGTACGACGCGTCGCCCTTGACCGGGCAGTGCGTCACGTGGTCACTGCGCTCCAGCAGCTCCGTGCATACGTCGTCGAACGGGAAGTAGTACACGGGAAGGTGCCCGGTCTCGTGCAGCATCCACACCCGTGTGCTGTCGGCGACCGTCTCGCCGCCGAAACTCGCCCGCACCCGCTTGCCGATCGGCTCGAAATACAGCAGGTGCTCCGGCGCGGAGAGCCCAGCGTTGAACACGCCCGCTCGCTGCTCGCCGAACGGGCCGGTGCCCATGGTCAGAGTCATCGTGCGCTCACTTTCGCTGTTTGCGGGCCGCCGCGACGATCGTCGCACCGCGGCCACACTCACCACCATCTCCCGCATCGTCGACAAACACCCGTGGCGTGCGCTGGCCGACCAGGACGCGGCCGTCGGCGACCGACGTCAACGCCGCAAGCCCCTGCTCTTGCTCCCGCGGACGGCGCGTCCCTGCGGTGCCGTGAACCGGCGGATGACCGTCTCGCGGAAATTCCTCACCACCAAAACGCATGAAGACGCCGCTAGTGGGTAAGCGGAGCAAAAGGCCTACGGAGGGAGCAACGATGAGGCTATTGTGTATCAGGGACCGGAACGAGTCGACGTGCAGGAACTGGACGACCCGCGCATCGAGGCGCCGACCGATGTGATCGTGCGCATCACGACGACGGCGATCTGCGGCAGCGACCTCCATATGTATGAGGGGTCGCACGGCGGCCGAACCGGGCATCGTCTTCGGCCACGAGAACATGGGCCTCGTCGAGGAGGTCGGTCCCGGTGTTGCCACCGTGCAGCAGAGCGACCCACCTGGCGCCGGCGTCGCGTACGGCTACGTCGGGATGGGGCCGTATCGAGGCGGCCAGGCGGAGTACCTGCGGGTGCCCTTCGCCGACTTCAACTGCGTGCAGCTGCCCCAGGGCACCGAGCACGAGAACGACTTCGCCACGCTGGCCGACATCTTCGCCACCGGCTACCACGCGACCGAACTGGCCCAGGTGCGCCCTGGCGACACCGTGGCGGTCTACGGCGCCGGGCCGGTCGGGCTGATGGCGGCATACTCGGCCGTGGCCCGCACCTGGGTGTGGTAGGCGCTCGGTAGCGAGCCATCGGGTTGACGAACCCGGCGCTCGGCACCACGACGCACCATTGCGTCCCTAGCTTCTCCATGCCCTGGATCTGACCCTTCAGCGGGACTTCCCTGAATCGGCAGGGCTCATTCCTCCGCGGCGGCGTCGGCGGCGCTGGTCTGGCACTGGATGCTCGGTGTCAGGATGGGATGCGGGTCAGCGGGTACGGTTCGCGGCGGCAGGGTCGTCGCGGGTGGGCTCGCAGCAGTCAGGAGCCTCGGCACCACCGCGGCGGGCGACCAGCATCGTGCCGAGTGCTGCGGCGGCCACGACGGCGAGGGCGGTGACGACGACGAGGGTTTGGTGGGTGCTGATCCAGGCGGTGGTGTCGGCGGCGACGCGGGTGAGCGGATTGTCTGCGGGGCTTGCGGTGCCGTCGAGCAGGGCGGGCGCCCAGTAGGCGATGAGGTAAGCGCCGGAGGCGGCCAGCAGGGAACCGGCGATGCGCGGCAGATGGCGGGCCGTACGCCCCAGCGCCGCTGACAGGGCGGTGTTGGCCACGGCGGCGGCGACGGCCAGCGCCAGCAGCAGCACGGCCGAGCCGGTGGCGTAGGCGGCGAACACCGCCACGGCGGTGGCCAGGGTGTCCGCGGCGAGGGC
>WHUD01000224.1:257-4323 GCA_009377385.1 Actinophytocola sp. | reverse complement strand
CCGACACCCGACACGCCAACCCCTGGGCCGCCGACCTCTACAACCGAGCCCGAGCCCGAGGCCACGACCACCCCCACGCGGTCCGCATCCTCGCCCGCGCCTGGCTGTTCGTCATCTGGCACTGCTGGCACGACCACACCGCCTACAACCCCACCCAACACAAGGCCCTCCAACGCCTGCTCCACCCCGACCAACCACAGGCGGCTTGACACAGGGCTTGACACAGGGCTTCTCATGCGCCCTCCGCCGCTGCACTCGCGATCGGCCGGTGCTCGACGTCGAGCCCGAACGCCGACGGGCCGACGAGCGAGAGCCCGGCGGCCGACTGCCACCGTGGGTCGCAGGGGACGGCGCTGACGACGGCGCGCAGCCCGTACCGCAGACCCTCGGTCGTGATGGGGGCCGCGGACTCGGCCTCGAACATGCAGATCAGGTCGGGCACGACGGCGCGCACGACGCCGTCCACGGTCGCCACCAGGTGCTCGTTCTGGAACTGCAGCTCGAGCGTGCTGCCCTCGTGCTCGCCGGTGCCGGTGAGCGTGGCGCTGCCGCGGGCGAAGCCGCCGGCCGTGCGGCGGGACACGTCGACCACCTTGCCGGTGAACAGCCGCGTCCCGTCGACGACGCCCAGGGCCGCGTCGACGGGATCGTGGTGGCGCTCCCGCGCCGCGCGTACCTGGCTGCCGATCTCCCGGCACAGCGACAGGCTCCCGCCCACCAGGTTGTCCTGCGCGAGCGCACCCTCCAGCGGGTAGTTCGACAGTACGCTGGAACAGCCCATCTCGATGGTGACCGTCCGGGCGAGCCGTTCGGTCCAGACGTTGTCGACCGTGTCGAGGACCACGCTGTTGCCCTTGTCGTCGGCCAGCGCCATCGGGGTCGCCGAGAGGCCGCCGATGGTCGGCAGCACCATCTGGAGCTCGGGGAACGCGCGGCCCATCCCGTCGGCGTCCACCAGCGGCAGCCGCATCTGGGCGGCCGCGGCCACCGGGATGAGCGAGTTGATGCCACCGGCCTCGATGGGCACGAGGTGGGTGGCTTTCCTGCCCAGCCGCGCCTCCACCATCCGCACGACGGCCTGCAGGTCGTCGCGGCCGGGGATCTTCTCCACCATGACCGTGGGCGCGCCCATCATGGCCACCGGCAGCACCAGCGCGTCGTCACCCACCTGGTCGAGCCCGACCAGCTCGACCGGGCCGTACTCGCTGACGGCCTGCTGTGCGAGCAGCCTCCCGATGTACGGGTCGCCGCCACCGCCGGTGCCGAGCACCGCGGCGCCGAACGCGAGGTCGGCCAGGTCCTGGTCGGTCAGATAGCTCGGTGTTGTCACGCGACCGCCTCCTCGCTCAGCCCTCGAGCACCAGGTCGCCGACGGCCTTGACGCGGATCCGGGTCGCGTTGCCCGGCAGGTACGCGATCGGCACCTCGTCGACGTCGATGATGTCCACCGTGTTCGGGTCGGCGCCCGCAGCGACCGCGCGTTCCCGCGCCTCATCCTTGGCCTGGGCGACGACCTCGGCCCGCTGGCCGGGCTCGACCGGGAACACCCGGTCGACCTCGCCGCCGACCTGGGCGATGGCCGCGCCGATCGCGTTCGCCACCGCGTAGTGCTGCGGGCGGTGTACGACGCTCGCGACGTCGAACTCGTCCGGAACGAGGAAGCTCCCGCCGCCGACGGCCACTACGGGGATCGGGTCTTCGGACGTGCGCATCCGGTCGACCACGTCGCTTGCCATCCGGGCTGCGGTCGCGATGGTCTCGTCGAGCAGTGGCGCGGACAGGTGGCGGACCTGGCTGGGGTCACCGACCTCGACGAGGCCCGCGGCGACCGCCACGTCGGTGGTGGTCAACGTGTCCCCGCCGAACACCAGGGCGTTCTCGCGCAACCGGTAGCCGACGGAGTCGGGCCCGATGGTCAGGTCGGCGGTGTCCTGGCGGACGATACTGCCGCCGCCGAGGCCGATGCTGGTCACGTCCGGCATCCGGAAGTTGGTGCGGATGCCGGCCACGTTGACCTCGGTGCCGGCCTCCCGCGGGAAGTTCTTCACCAGGATGCCGACGTCCGCGGTCGTGCCGCCCACGTCCACGACCGCGCAGTCGGCGACGCCGGAGAGGAACGCCGCGCCACGCATGGAGTTGGTCGGGCCGGAGGCGAACGTGGCAACCGGGTACCGGCGGGCGAAGTCGACGTCCATCAACGTGCCGTCGTTCTGGGACAGGTACAGCCGCCCCGGGATCCCGGCCGCCCGTACCGTCTCCGCCAGGCTGTCCAGGATGGTGGGCGCGAGCTCGCGCAGCGCCGCGTTGATGATCGTGGCGTTCTCCCGCTCCAGCAGCCCGATCCGGCCGATCTCGTGGGAGAGGCTGACCATCACGTCGGTTAGCTCGGAGCGGATGATCTCCGCGGCCCGATTCTCGTCGTCCGCGGAGACGGGGGAGAAGACCGACGAGATCGCGACGCTACGGGCGCCGTTCGACTTCAGGTCCCTGGCGGCCTCGCGTATCTCGTCCTCGTCGAGCGGTGAGATCGCGCGGCCGTCGAACTCGACGCCGCCGTGGCACAGGTAGTGCCGGCCGGCCATCGCGGTCACGAGGTGCGCGGGCCAGTCGGTGAACGGGGGCAGGGCGGCGGTGGCGGGCAGGCCCAGCCGGATGGCCGCGGTCGGTGCCAGCTGCCGTGCCTCAACGAGGGCGTTGGTGAAGTGCGTCGTGCCGATCATCACCGCCTTGACCTGGCTCATGTCGACGGCGGCGGACCGGTCCAGCTCGCGCAGGGCCGCGACGATACCGCTGGTCACGTCCTCGGTGGTGGCCGTTTTCGTCGTGGCGACCACCTGGTTCCCGTCCATGTAGACGGCGTCGGTGTTGGTGCCCCCGACGTCGATACCTATGCGCATCGGCGCCCCTTCGCATCCGGTCCGGTCTGACGGCACTGCCGACCCTAGGGAGAGCCGGTTTGGATGTCACGCAGCAATGTGACCAGTCAGTGGAGGATCGCTGGGCAGTGTGCACATTGTCCATTGCGCGATTCGACCCTACTGTCTGGCGCAACGACTTCTGACGTGAGGAGGAGCTGTGCGACTCACGGCGATTTGCCCGATTCTAGGTGTTGGTTTCCACGCCGAGGTCGAGAAGGAAACCGCTGCCTGGATCCCACCCGATGTGGAGTCCGAGGTCCGTTCGGTGGGTTACGGCGTCGAGTCCATCGAGTCCGAGTACGACGAGGTGCTCTGTGCACCACCCATTCTCGAGCAGGTCAAGGCGGCAGCTGCCGACGGCACCGACGGCGTCTTCGTGAGCTGTTTCGCCGACCCCGGGGTGGCCGCGGCCCGGGAGCGGGTGGATGTTCCGGTGGTGGGCGGCTTCGAACCCTCCGTGCTCACCGCCCTCTCCCTGGGCGAGCGGGTCGGGGTCGTGACGGTGCTGCCGAACGTGGTCCCGACGATCCGGGCGTCGATCCGGCGGCACGGGCTCGCCGAGCGCTGCCCGTCCGTGCGGGTCGTCGACATCCCCGTGCTCGGGCTGGTCGACCGCAGCGAGATGTTGCAGCGGCTGCACGAGCAGGCGCGCGCCGCGGTCGACGCCGATGAGGCCGACGTCATCGTGCTGGGGTGCACGGGCATGTCCGGTGCCGCAGCGGAGCTGCAGGAGCGGCTGGCGGCGTCCGGGCCATCGGTTCCCGTCCTCGATCCCACCGGGGCGGCGATCGGATGGCTGCTGCACCTTGCGCGGCTGGGTGTGTCGTCGAGCCGGACGACCTATCTGCCGCCGCCGGACAAGAAGCGCACCCGGCCGGGCGACTAGGGCGATGGCGGCGACCAACGCGGGCCCGGACTGCGTCGAGACGCTCACTGGTGCACCATCCTCTTGTCAGTGATCTTGGATGGATCGCTGATGCACCCGAGGTGCTGCCGGGTCACCGCCCTGCTCGCTTGACGCATGTGATGTCCAGCATGAGATCTGCGGGGCCCGGTGGTTACCCGGGACGCGTCGACCGTCGACAGGGCTGAGCGCCTACGAGCGCCGATCAGTGAGCGAACCGGCAGCCGCGTCCTGGCACCGCATG
>WHUD01000224.1:0-247 GCA_009377385.1 Actinophytocola sp. | reverse complement strand
GTCTAGCAGCGAGGAGGCTGCCTTGCAGTCTGCCAGAAACACCCTGCCCGCAGAACCGGTCAACGACGTCACCGGTGGTCTGGACTGGGCCCGCGACGACCATGCCCTGTCCATCGTCGACGCCCGCGGGCGAGAGATTGCCCGGTCCACCGTCGAGCACTCCGCTGCCGGGCTGCGCGATCTGGTGGCCATGCTGGCCCGACACGGTGTCGGTGAGGTCGCGATCGAACGCCCCGACGGGCCTGTC
>WHUD01000223.1:4054-4345 GCA_009377385.1 Actinophytocola sp. | reverse complement strand
CACCGAGCGCTTCGCGGTGGCGTAGACCTTGCGCAGTCCGCGCACGTCGAGCATGGGGGTGGCCTGGCCGGTGTTCTCGGTGCTCATGTCGATGTCCTGCGCGGGTGTTCGGCGGGTGAGGGTCTGGACGATGCTCATGATGTCCTCGGCTTTCGTGTCATGCGCTGGAGTGCTGGATGCTGCGCTGGCCGTGGTACCAGGCAAGGACTCGGTTCTCGATCAGCCTGAACAACAGCGAGAGCGCGACCCCGATGAGACCGAGCAGGATGATTCCGCTCCACATCTGGGGAA
>WHUD01000223.1:0-4044 GCA_009377385.1 Actinophytocola sp. | reverse complement strand
CGGCAGTCCCGCCGGCCGTCCGTCGCGATGTGTCGAGCTGAGCGCGCCGGAACGCCACGTCCGGCGCGATTCTCGCGGTGTCGCGCAGCACCTCGTCGATGGACCGCACACCCTCGACGGTGTTGAGCAGGATCGGCCAGATCGCGCCGGAGACGATGACCAGCACCTTCATCCCGTCGCCGATCCCGGCGAACAGAATGAGAATCGGCACCAGCACCGGCGGTGGGATGGCCCGGAAGAACTCGAGCACCGGCTCCACCGTCGCACGCAGTGCCCGCGACGAGCCGACGGCCACCCCGATGCCGATGCCGAGCACAAGCGCGGCGGCGTACCCGGCGCCGAGCCGGGCCAGGCTGGGCAGCACGTCGGCGGTCAGCCTGCCGTCGAGCCAGGTGGGGCCGAAGGCGCCGACGATCTCGCGCAGCGGTGGCCAGTAGAAGCTGGTGCTGTTCGCGGTGGCGAACCACCACACGGCGATCAGGATGGCGGGCAGCCCGGTGATGAGCAGCAGCCGCCGGAGCGTTGACGCGATCATGAGGTCACCTCCCGGCGGACGGACGGATGCCAGCGCAGCACCCACCGCTCGACGAGGCGGGCGAGCAAGTTGACGCCGACCCCGATGACGCCGGTGACGATCACCAGCGCGTACATCGTCGCCACCGCGCCGGAGGACTGGGCGACGGCGATGGCGTTGCCGAGCCCGGGACTGCCGATGATCAGCTCGCCGGTGATCTCCAGGATCAGCGCGACCGCCGCGGCGAGCCGGAAGCCGGTCATCACGTAGGGCAGCGCGGTCGGCCAGAGCACGGTGCGTACCTGCCGCCACCGCGAGAACCGGTAGGACCGGGCGGTGTCGCGGGCGATCGGGTCGACGTCGACCACGCCGTAGAGCACCTGCACGAGCACCTGCCAGAAGCTGGCGTAGACCACGAGCAGCAGCGTGGAGCGCATGTCGCTGCCGAACAGCAGCACGGCGAGCGGGATCAGCGCCACCGAGGGAATGGGCCGCAGGAACTCGATGGTGGAGCTGGTCGCCGCGCGCAGTGCGGGAACGCTGCCGATCAAGAAGCCGGCGGCGACCCCGGTGGCCATCGCGACGGCCAGCCCGATGGCCCAGCCGCGCAGCGTCGCGACGAGCGCGTCCCAGAATGCGGTGCTGCTGAGCTCACCGGTCAGCGCCGTCGCCATCTCGGAGAACGGCGGCAGGAACCGGGCGTGTACCGCCCCGATGCGGGGCAGTAGCTCTAACAGCAGGATCAGACCGGCGAACCCGGCCAGGCCGAGTACGCCGGTGGGGATGCCGCGCCTGCGGCGACTGCGGGTGTCGGTCCCCGCAGGCGCGGCCGTCATGGGGGCGGCTGTCATGGCAGCAGCTCCCGCACATTGGGCGCCTTGCCGATGAGACCATCGCGCACCGCGAGATCGGCGAGCCGCTGCACCGGTTCGGGGTTGATCTCGGTCGGCCAGCGGGGCAGGGTGATGGCGTTCGCGGTGGCCTTGTCGATGTCGCTGTAGCTGGTGAGGATTCGGCGCACCGCATCCGGGTTCTGCTCGGCGTAGGCGAGCGACTCGTTCATCGCCGCGGTGAACCGCTTCGCCAGGTCCGGGTCGGACTGCAGTACCTCCTGCGTGGTGAAGTACGACGCGACCATCAGCTCGCGGTGGGTCTCGGCGAAGTTCGCGGACACCACCCTGGCGCCCTGCTGGGTGGCGATGGTGACGAATGGCTCGACCACCCATGCCGCGTCGACCCGGCCCTCCTGCACCGCGGCCGGCATGTCGGGGAAGGCCAGCTCGACGAACTCGACCTTGGACGGGTCGCCGCCCGCCTGCCGGACGACCTCCCTGACGGTGGTGTCGCCGATGTTGTTCAGCGTGTTGACGGCGACGGTTTTCCCTTCCAGGTCGGCGGCATCGCGGATGTCCCTGCTCTTGGGTGCGACGACGGCGCCGTAGTCGTTCTGGGGGTCGCCCGTGCTGCTCACTCCGGCGTTGGTCACTTGCAACGGCATCCCCTTGGCCTTCGCCAGCAGCAACGACGTGACATTGGAGAAGCCGAACTGGAACTGACCGCTCATCACGCCGGGCACGATCGCCGCGCCGCCCTGGCTGGTCTCCAGCTTCAGGTCGATGCCGCGCTCGGCGAAGAAGCCTTGCTCCTTGCCGAGGTAGATCGGCGCGACGTCCACGATCGGGATGACGCCGACCGAGACGACGTCCTTTCCGGACTCGGTCGTGGTTCCTGAACTGCCGGAACCGCAGCCGGTGGCCAGTAACAGCAGCGCCGCCGCCGCGGCGCTCGCTCGGAGAAGTCGCTTCATCATGAGGGGTCCTGTTCGAGGTGTCGGGCGGTGTGCTTGGCGAAACGTAAGGTCGTGTGACGGCCGCTACAACGCTTCGCTTCTACTGGATGGAAGCGCGGCGGCCCTCGTGCCTCGGGCGGCGTCTCCGGTGAGTGGAAAGGCCTGTCATGGCACAGCTCCTGTTCGTCGTTGAGCTTGTGATGTGTGATGTGCCACGCTAAGCGGAGTTCTTGCATACGGAAATAGGATTCTTCTATGAAGAACAAACCAGCGTATGCGCTGTCCTCGGTCGACAACGCTTTACAACTGATTCAGATGCTGCGTGACCAGGGGAAGCTCCGACTGAGTGAGGCGGCGGACGAGCTGGGCGTCGGCCGGTCGACCGCGCACCGGCTGCTCAGCACCCTCGTCTACCGGGGTTTCGCCGAGCAGGACGACCAGCACGGCTACCTGCCGGGACCGTCGCTTGCGCCCGCGGCCCCGCAGGGCGGCGAGCTGCAGCAGCTGCGCAAGCTCACTTACCCGAGCATGGACCGGCTCTGCGAGCGCGTGCGGGAAACCGTGAACCTGATGGTGCGGGTCGGGAGGCAGACGCGGTTCCTGGCCTCCGTCGAGTCATCGCAGGTACTGCACGTCGGCGACCGCCGGGGAACCATCCTGCCCGCCGCCAAGACCTCGGGCGGCAAGGCGTTGCTCGCGGAGCTGACCAAAGCCGAGCTCGCGGCCCTCTACGGTCACTCCGGCGAGTCCGACGAGGACTGGCAGCGGCTATGCCGTGATCTTGAGCTGGTCCGTGGGCGCGGCTACGCCACCAACGAGGAGGAGACCGAGGCGGGGGTGTTCGCCGTGGGTATGGCCATGCACGATGCCGACGACGTCGGGGTGGCCGCACTGACGATCGCCGTGCCCAGCGCACGCAGCTCGCAGCAAGACCTCGCGGCGTTCGTGCCCGATCTGCGCATTGCCATCGAGGAAGCCGAACGCGAACTGCGCCGCGCCACCTGACCACGGGGTCACGCCTCGACCGCCAGGTCTGCCTCGATGGCCGTCACGGCCTCGGAGAGCGCGCTGGCCCAGGCGGGTAGCCGGTCGCGGTCGAAGCGGGCGGTCGGCAGCGCGATGGAGACGGCGGCAACCGGTGTCCCCGCCGGGTGGTCCACCCGCATGCCCACGGCGGTCAGCCCGGTCTCGGTGAGCTGGTTGTTGATCGCGAAGCCACGCCTGCGGACCAGCCGCAGCTCCCGGCGCAGCCGGGCGAGGTCGACGTCGGTGTCCTGGTACAGCTCCTCGACCGCATCGGCGGGCAGCGCGGCGAGGATGGCCTTGCCGCCGGAGGCGAGATGCGCGGGCAGCGAGCGGCCGGCCCGGTCGCCGACCCGCAGGATCTGGTCGGACTCGACGGAGGCGATGAAGTGCACCTCGGTCCCGGCGAGCACGACCAGGTTGGCCGACTCGTGCGTCCGGTCGACGAGCCGTTGCAGGTGCGGCAGCGCGACCCGGCGCAGCAGCGCGACCGGGGCCTCGGACGTCTCGGCGGGCCGCAGCACCTTGCCGGGACCGTAGCGCCGGTCGGGGGCTTGCTCGGCGAAGTCGCGGTACACCAGCATGGCCAGCAGCCGGTGCGCGGTGGACGAGGCGACTCCGAGGTAGCGGCTCACGTCCGTCAGCCGGAGCTTCGGCTGCTCGCCCAGCAGGAGGAGGACCCGGAGCGCATTGTCGACGGACTCGATCGGGTACTGGG
>WHUD01000222.1 GCA_009377385.1 Actinophytocola sp. | reverse complement strand
GAGGTGGACGGCATGGCCGGCGACACCTCCGACCAGCTCACCACGGCGGGCTTCCAGGCGGGCCGGGTCGGTAACGCGGCCCCGCTGACCACGACGGTCATCCGCCACGCGGCCGGCGACGAGGCGGCCGCCCACCGGGTGGCATCGACGCTGGGCGCGCCGGCCGAGATCGAGGTCGATCCCACACTGACCGCGGGTTCGGTGGCGGTGCTGCTGGGCGACGACTTCCCCCCGCCGGGCCAGCGCGGCGCGGGCGGGGCCCAACCGGCGGCGAAGCCCGCGCCCGGGCCGCCGGAACAGCAGCCCAGCACCGACGACGACGCGATCACCGCCGACGGCATCACCTGTGTGAACTAACACGCGGAACCGCCCCTGACCACACCCGGGCGCGCCTGCCGCCTCCCCCGGGCGACGTCGTGGGCAGTGGCGTGCCCGCGGGTACGGACCCCTCGGGGTTCTGGTCGCCTGCGGCCGTAGGCTGTGCGGCACCCGTTGCACGGCAAGCGTCATTTGGAGGGTCAATGGGAATACTCGGCTGGATCGTCCTCGGACTCGTCGCCGGCGCGATCGCCAAGATGCTGATGCCGGGCAAGGACCCGGGCGGCTGCATCATCACCATGCTCATCGGGGTGGCGGGCGCCTTCCTCGGCGGCTGGATCGGCCGCTCTGTTTTCGACGTCGGCCTCGGCACCTTCTTCGACGCCCGCACCTGGGGACTGGCGATCGGGGGCTCGCTCATCCTCCTTGTCGCCTACCGGCTACTCGCTCGGCCGCGCGAACCCCGCTAACCCGTCGCCCGCCGCGGCGTCGATGAGCCGCGAGCGTAGGGCGTCGGTCAGTCGGCTCAGCCCTGGTTCCTCGACGGGGAAGTGTCCGCAGCCGTCGAGCATGACCAGCGAGATGGCGCCACTGATGCGGTTGAGGAAGCGAACGCTGACCTGGGGTGGGGTCCAGCGGTCCTCGGCGGGATGCGCCAGCAGCACCGGGGCCCGCGTCGAACTCCTCGGGCGGGGTGTGCTCGTAGCGCAGGAAGCTGGCCAGGAACCCGATCGGCACCCGCACACCACCGCCTCGCGGATCGGTGGCACACAGCCGGGACAGGGCGGGCTGGTTGCTCATGTTGTTCATGTCGACCAGCCAGCGGATGGGGACGCGCACCCGCCCGGCGAACCGGGCGAGCGCACTCAGCACCGGGCGACTCGGCCGGTGACGCTGAACCGGGCGGCCGCGCGCCAGGGTCGCGCGGGTCGAGCAGGCACGTGGCGACCACGGCCTGGCGGGTGCGGGCAGCGGCCTCGTAGGCGAGCATGCCGCCCATGCTGGCGCCGAACAGCACCAGCGGCCGGTCGTCGGCGGCGCGTTCGGCGGTAGCATTCACTCGTCTGAACGACCCCGGCGACTTCGAGCGGCGGGAATGAGACGGCGCGTCAGACCTCATCGGGGCTGAGTTCGGTCAGCTCGGCGGCGAGGCGCGCTTGCGACTACCCCAGTGGGGTGCGCAGGCCGCGGATAGTCTGCCCGATCGCGGCAGCGTCTGACGGCATGGCGTCACACCCCTCATTTCGCACGCGGCCTATTCGCACATGCCCCCGGTGGCCACACCGGGGGCGACTTCCGTGCGAAGAGGGATCATCCTCAGGGTGCGCGTCCCACCCCCGATGTCGTGACCCCGCTCGGGGTGGGGTACACAGTGAGAGGCTCTGGTCAGTGACTGGGTTAGCTGGTCGCGCCGCAGACCGCGAACACCTTCATGTTCGCCTGGTTCTGGCTCGCAGAGTCGGTCACCGTGAATCGCACCTGCCAGCCGGTCGCCTGCCACGTCCCATCAGCCTGCTCGGTGAGGCCCGCGGGCTGCGATTGCTGCACGGTCACGTTCTGCCCGTTCGCGCCGTCCGCGCTGGCTTCGTGGCCTCCTGAGAGCGCCTGCTTGCCGTCCGGGCAGTCGACCGTCATCGTGTGCGTGCCGACCTCGAACCGTTGCTCTGGTCCGATGACCTCGTAGCCGGGCAGCGCGGGCTGGTTGATCCGCTCGCGCAGGGGCGGGGTGAACACGCGTTGCCCGATGGAGTCGAGCCGGATGTCGCCACCGGTCAGGGACCGGTTCACCGTCTCCCACGAGCCGACCGAGTCCCGCTTGAGGTGTTGCTTGGTGAGGGTGTAGTGCTGGATGTCGTCGCCGGTGATCTTGCTGGCTGCGACGGCGGTGCCACCGGAGAGCAGCACGACCAGTGCGCCGCCGACAATGGCGGCGGTGACTCGGCTGCGGCTGACCTGACGCAGCTTGTCGCCTACTCGCGACAGGGTGTTCGTCATGATGTTTCCTCTCATCTACCCGCACGCGACTCGCACGGGACGCTTCGGAAGAATTGAGCATATTCGGGCATAGCCGAGTAAACTATCAGCTATCGGACAGATGGGTCAACGAGTTGCGCGATGTGGATCAACCGTGCGACTTCGGCGATGTCGCGCCACGTGCCGAACGCCGTGTCATTGATGGAGGGCAACATCCGGTCCACAGGCTGCGGGACGGAGTTACCGGCTTCCTCTTCGGGCTGATCCTGCCGGACAACGAGGTGGTGTTCGCCTTCCAGGTCCTGCCGATCGTCGTGTTCGTCGCGGCGCTCTCGGCGGTGCTGTATCACCTCCGCATCCTCCAGTGGGTGGTGCGCATTATCGGTGGAGCGTTACGTTTCGTGCTCGGAACCTGCAGGGCGGAGTCACTTTGCCGCCAGCACGAACGGGCGGACGCCGGTGCGGAACTCGCCACGGCTGTCGTGTCCGCGCGTACCGGAGCCAGCTCGCCCGCACGGGGGAGCGACGCACCAGGCGCTGCGACGACAGACGTCCCTGTGGGAGAGCACGCGGACACCAGTGACGACACCAAGGACGAAACCAGGGACAGCCGGAACCGGAATGTCATCGACGCCGCCGCGAACGGGGCCGCTGACGGCCTCAAGCTCGCGCTCAACATCGGCGCGATGCTCACGCCCGCAGTGGTTCTGCGTAGAAGCAGGCGGCGGCGTGCCCGCTGCCGTTGACCGGGTCGAGCGGTGGTTCGTGCTCGCCGCAGGCGGGTTGTGCCTTGAAGCATCGGGTGTGGAAGCGGCAGCCCGGCGGCGGGGTGGCCGCGCTGGCGACTTCACCCGCGAGCGGGAGCGGCTGTCGCTGCCGTTCCCGGATCGGGTCGGGTTCTGGCACCGCCGAGATCAGTGCCTGGGTGTAGGGGTGGTGTGGTGCGGCGAAGAGTTCGTCGACGTCGGCGGTCTCGACCAGCTGTCCCAGGTGCATCACCGCGACCCGCTGGCAGACGTGGCGCACCACGGACAGGTCGTGCGAGATCAGCAGGTAGGACAGCCCGAATTCGGCCCGCAGGTCGGCGAGCAACGTGAGGATCTGCGCCTGGATCGAGACGTCGAGTGCCGAGACCGGTTCGTCGAGAACCAGCAGCCGGGGCTGGGTGGCCAGCGCCCTGGCGATTCCGAGCCGCTGTCGCTGGCCACCGCTGAGCTCATGCGGATACCGGTCGAGGTGGTCGGTGGCCAGGCCGACCCGGTCGAGCAGGTCGGTGACCTGCCTGCGCGCGTCCGCTTGGTCGCGGGCGAGGCGGTGGAAGCGGATTGGCTCGGCGACCGTGCGCTCCACGGTCATCCGGGGATCGAGCGACCCGTCCGGGTCCTGGAAGACCATCTGCACCTTGCGACGCAGCGCCCCGAGCTGGCGCGGTGGCGTGTGGGTGATGTCGTGGCCGTCGAGCACGACGCGTCCGGCGTCGGGTTCCAGCAGCCGGACGACGCACCGCGCGACGCTCGACTTGCCGCAGCCGGACTCGCCGATCAGGCCGACGCTCTCGCCGTCGGCGACGGTGAGGGACACGCCGTCGACGGCGTGCACGTAGCCTGCCGTGCGGCGCAGCACCGCGCCGGTGGTGAGGCGGAAGTGCTTCACCAAGCCCTCGACACGCAGCACCTCGCCGGTCATGACGGGGCGGCCTCCTGCTCGGCCGAGCCGGGTTCGGTGAGGTGGCAGGCGCACCGGTGCTCGGGGCCATCCGGCTGTGCGGCCAACCGCGGCGCCTCGCAGGTGCAGACGTCGACGGCGCGCAGGCACCGTGGCTGGAAGGCACACCCGGGCGGCAGCGCGACCAGCGACGGCGGCTGACCGCCGATGGCCTGCGGGCGGGCATCGCGCGGGCCGCGCAGCCGGGGCACCGACGCCATCAACCCCGCGGTGTAGGGGTGTGCCGGGCGGTAGTAGATCGTGTCGACGGGGCCTTCCTCGACGACCTTCCCTGCGTACATCACCACGACGCGTTGCGCGAACCGCGCGAGCACGGACAGGTCGTGGCTGATCAGGATGACGGCCATGCCGCGTTCCTCGGCCAGCGACCGCAGCAGCTCGATGATCTGCGCCTGGATGGTGAC
>WHUD01000221.1 GCA_009377385.1 Actinophytocola sp. | reverse complement strand
GCCGCATCTCCCGGACAGGGCAGGCTCTGGCTGCGCAGACTGCGAGAAGGTTTTGAAGGCGTGCAGCCCGCCGGGTGCTCGGGAGAGGGGAACGATCGTCAGGTCGCCTCGGTGTTGCGGCTTGAGCCGGACGTGGGGGTCGCCAACGGGCGGGGCGCGACAAGTTCGTCGAGCGGAACCTGATGAGCGCGGGCGATCGGCAGCAGCAGTTCCAGACTTGGCGTCGTTGCCCGGATTCGAGTCGAGAGACGTTGCAGTCGCGCACAAGGCGATCGCCCTGCGCAACTTGCTGGGGACCAAGTCGCGGTCCACACAGCCAGGCTCGCGGGCCACATCCGAGGCGGCTTTGCGCAACTCATTCAAGGTGGCACCGTTCGACGAGTAGCGATGATTGTGCCGGGTAGCCGCACGCCGCGTGGCTACCCGACGATTGAAGGTGGCTGGCCCTGTCAGCGATTAGGTGCGAGGTGGCGCTGGACCTCCGTGTGGACCTGTTCGGGGCTTGTGAAGATCAGGGGTCGGTGATGCGTTCCACCGTGCCGTCCGGTTTCACCAGGTAGTTGACGGGCAACAGCGGCGGGACACGTAGTGCCCGCTGGACGGCTTCGGCGGGGTCGTACACGGAGGGGTAGTCGACATTGAGCTCGGTGACCATCTTCAGCGCGGAGGAGGTGCGATCGAGCACATTGACGCCCAGTACGTCGATCGCGTCGGGCTTTTCGGCATAAGCTGCGAGCACTGGCATCTCCTCGCGGCATGGCCCGCACCAGGACGCCCAGAGGTTGAGCAGGGTCGCCCTGCCTGCCAGTGCTGCACCCAGATTCACCGTGCCCGGCGCACCGAGACAGGGTACGGAGACCCCTCGCAACGGCCCTGCCGGTGTCGGCGCATCGGGAGCAGGGCGGGGGCATGGTCGCATCGCCGCCTGTTTACGCAGCGGCGCGAGGACGGCGGCGTACCAGTCGGCGGACTTGCCCTTTGAGCTCAGCGGCACGTCGCCCGGGTTGTCTGCCTCGGTTCTGGGCAGCAGGGCCACGATGGTGGCCATGGTCAGGATGAAGAAGACGAGCGCCCATCGGCTGGCCTTCGTCATCGGCGGATCCTTTCGCTGATGGGTTCAGATCGGTGGCCAGCCCAGTCGGGTGTAAACGCCGAGCAACTCGCTCATCAGGACGGTCCAGCCGCCGGTTGCCACGGCGATGCCCATGATCACGAGGACCACGCCGCCGAAGATCTCGATTCGGCGGGTGTTGCGGCGCAGCCAGGCGAGCTTGTCGCGGCCTCGCGCGAGGCCGACCGCGAGCAGGAGGAACGGTACGCCCAGCCCCAGTGAGTAGGCGAGTAGCAGCAGGGTGCCCCGGGTGAGGGTGGTGGTGGTCGCGGCCGTGGCCAGGATGGAGGCGAGTACCGGGCCGACGCACGGGGTCCAGCTGAAGGCGAACGCCGCCCCGAGCGGCACCGCGCCGGCTGGGCCGCGGCTGATGCGGGTCAGGTCGAACCGCGCCTGGCGCTGCAGGAGGGGGATTCTGAGCAGTCCGATCACCGCCAGTCCCATGATGATGATCAGCGCACCGCCGGCGAGGTTGATCGCGCCCAGGTGGCGAACGAGTACGAACCCGAGCGCTGATGCCGTGGCGCCGAGTGCGGTGAACACGGCGGAGAAGCCGAGCACGAACAGCAGCGCACCGCTGAACGCGCGGCGGCGTGCGCTCGCGGGCAACGGTGCCGCACGGGTACCACCGCCTGTCAGCCCGGAGACGTAGGACACGTAGCCGGGCAGGAGCGGCAGCGCGCACGGCGAGGTGAAGGAGACCAGTCCGGCCACCACGGCCAGCGAGGCCAGCGCGAACAGCTCCACCCGTCACTCCATCCCTGAGGTCTCCGTGCCTGCCCCGGGCTGCGGCACGCCAACACAACCTACTAACCTACTTGCGGAAATAGTAGATAGGCCGAGCTGGCCGGTGTGAAGCGGTCCGGCTCGGCCGCCCGATGGAGACCGACGATGCCCAACACCGTGCCCGGCACCGACCTCGGAGTGTCGTTGTGCGATGTGACGGTCGAGGTGGAGCGAGTGCCGGTGTTACGGGGATTCGACTTCAGCCTCGCGATCGGCGAGTGCGTCGGTGTCATGGGCGCGAACGGCTCGGGCAAGAGCACCCTGTTGCGGGTGCTGGCGACGCTGTTGCCGCCGGTGCGGGGCGAAGGGTGGGTGCTGGGCGCGCCGCTCGGGACGTCGGCATGCACCTTGGTTCGTCCGCGGATCGCGCTGATCGGCCACACGGCCGCGCTGTATCCGGGCTTGTCGCTGCGGGAGAACCTGCGGTTTCTGGCGCGTTTGACCGGACGTGATGAGCGCGCGGCGGATGAGTCACTCGACCTGGTCGGGCTCGCGGGCGCGGCCGAGCGGAAGGCCGAGGTGTGCTCGCACGGTATGCGACGGCGCGCTGAACTGGCCCGCGTGTTGCTGACAGAGCCGCGGCTGTTGCTGCTGGACGAGGCGCACGCAGGCCTGGACGAGTCGTCACTCGGCCTCATCGAGAGCGTCGTGAACCGGGTCCGGGCCGATGGCGGTGCCTGCGTGCTGGTCTCGCACGACCAGCCGCGACTGAACTCGGTCGCCGACCGGGTGGTGGAGATCGTCGCTGGCCGGGCACGACACCGCGGGGGGATCGCGGCATGACTGCGGGAACGACGCCTGCACCGGCGCGGCAATGCGCCGAGCTCGCCCGCAAGGACCTGCTGCTGGAGTGGCGGGCGGGGGAGGCGCTGCTGGTCACGGCACCCTTCGGCGCGGTGGCGCTGATGTTCGTCCCGCTCGCGGTCGGCAGCGACGTTCCGTTGCTGCGCCAGATCGGGCCCGGCATGTACTGGCTGGTCGTGCTGCTGTTCGGGGTGCTGGTGACGCTGCGGCAGAGCGCGGTCGACGATCAGGCGCAGCGCGCGGTGCTCCGGCTCTGCGGTGTGTCCCCGGCCGTTCGGTTGGCAGGCAGGGCGTTGGCCAACACGGTGCTGGTGCTGACGTTCGCGCTGCTGCTCGCGCCGGTCGCGGTGATTCTCTACGACCCGGAGCTGTCCGGGTGGCCCTGGTTCGTGCTGGCCTTGCCGCTGGTGGCGGTCGGTTTGGCGCTGCTGGGCACCCTGGCGGACGCGCTCGCCGACGGGCTCGCCGGGCGCACCGCGCTGGGCCCGCTGCTTGTTGTGCCGGTGGCGTTGCCGCTACTGCTTGGCGCCGTGCAGGTGCTCGACGCCGCTCGCTACGGGTATCGGCCGTGGCCGTGGCTGCTGCTCATGCTCACCCTCGATCTGCTGGTCGCACTTGCTGCCGGCCTGCTCGTCCGACATCTGGAGGAGACGGTATGACCCTGTTCGGGCGCCGCCTGCCGATCGCGGTCGCGACCGTCGCCGCGATCGGGCTGGCCGCCGCCATGCTCGCCCCGCCGGAACGGCTCCAGGGCGACCTGCAGCGGTTGATGTATGTGCACGTGCCCGCAGCGTGGATCGCGTATCTGAGCTTCGCGGTCACACTGGGTGCCAGCATCGCCTGGTTGTGGCGCCGCGAGCCGCGCTTTGACCGGGTCGCCGCGGCCAGCGCCGAGGCCGGGGTGGTGTTCACCGGACTGGCGATCGCACTGGGTTCGGTGTGGGGCAAGCCGACCTGGGGCGTGTGGTGGACCTGGGACCCCCGGGTGGTAACCACAGCGGTCATGTTCTTCGTGTACCTGGGCTATCTCGCCCTGCGGCGCGCCACGCTCGACCCGATGTCGCGGGCGCGCCGGTCGTCGGTGTTCGGTGTGGTGGCGTTCATCCAGGTGCCGATCGTGCACATGTCGGTGGTGTGGTGGCGCGCGCTGCACCAGCCGCCGACGGTGCTGCAGCCGGGCCATCCTCCGATCGACCACACGATGCTCGCGACCCTTCTGATCAACCTGGCCGCGTTCACGCTGCTGTACCTGCTCGTGGTGCGCGCCCGGGTGCGCCTGGCAGTGGCCGAGGAGGAGCTTGCGGCCAGGGCTCTGGCCGAAGGCTCGGAGCTGGCGGGAAGCGCGGTGTCCGCTCCGCGTCTGGAGGTGAAGTGATGGGTCACTGGGCCTGGGTGGCACTGGGCTACGCGATCACCGTTGTCGTGATCGCCGGATATCTCACTGTGCTCGCCCGGCGGTGGGCTCGGGTGCGGCACCGTGCGGAGGACCAGCGGTGAAGCGCTGCCGGCTGCTGGCGTTCTCCGGGGCGGGCTTGGTGGCGGTACTGCTTGGGGTGCTGTTCTTCGGCAACCTCAACCAGAACCTGGTCTACTACCTCACCCCCGACGAGGCCCTCGAGCAGCGCGCCGACTACTCGGACGGCAGGCGGTTCCAACTCGGCGGGTTCGTCGAGTCCGGCAGCGTCACCGAGACACCGGACGGGCTGCGGTTCACCATCGCCTCCGGCAGCAAACC
>WHUD01000220.1 GCA_009377385.1 Actinophytocola sp. | reverse complement strand
TCGACAACGCCGACTTCACCGAGGTCGCCGACATCATCGCCACCGCACTCCGGCCTGAATTCGACGACTCGACGCGCGCCGAGCTGCGAACCAGGGTGGAGCGGTTGGCAGCGAAGCACCCGCTCTACCCAGAGATGTAACCCCCGGCGCTTCGCCGCCGATGTGCCGATACACCGGCGGCGAAGCGACCGCTCGGCATGAGCGCAAGGAGGCGCCATGGCGATCAGCGTCTTCGACCTGTTCTCGATCGGCATCGGCCCGTCGAGCTCCCACACGGTCGGACCGATGCGGGCCGCACGGATGTTCGTCGACGACCTCGCGGCAGCAGGGACGCTGACCGCCACGGCGCGGGTCTCGGCGCACCTGTACGGCTCGCTCGGCGCCACCGGCCACGGCCACGGCAGCGACAAGGCCGTGCTGCTCGGGCTCGAAGGGGAGCGCCCTGAGGACGTCGACACCGACAGCGTGGACACCCGCGTCGCGACGATCCGCGAGCACCGCTCGCTGCGGCTGCGTGGTGAGCATCCGATCCGGTTCGCGGACTCCGACCTGGTGCTGCATCGGCGCGCGAAGGGCGACCCGCTGCTGGGAGGACGTCCGGCGCACCCGAACACCATGCGGTTCACCGCGTTCGACGCCACAGGGGCGGAGCTGGCGGCGCGGACGTACTGCTCCATCGGCGGCGGCTTCGTCCTCGACGCCTCCAGTGCGGAGCCGACGGCGGTGCCCGACGAGACGCCGGTGGAGTTCCCGTTCCGCACTGCCGCGGAACTGCTCGGCCACTGCCGGGACACCGGGCTGCGCATCCACGAGATCATGCGCCGCAACGAGCACGCCTGGCGGTCGGACGCCGAGATCGACGACGGCCTCGACGAGATCTGGAGGGTCATGCGCGAGTGCGTCGCGCGCGGCTGCCTGCGCGGCGGCGTGCTGCCCGGCGGGCTGAAGGTGCCCCGGCGGGCGAAGACGTGGCACGACAAGCTGGTCGCCGAGGGCGTGTCCGACGACCCGCTCGCCGCGATGGACTGGGTGAACCTGTTCGCGCTCGCCGTCAACGAGGAGAACGCATCCGGCGGGCGGATCGTCACAGCCCCAACCAACGGCGCGGCGGGCATCATCCCCGCGGTGCTGCACTACTACGTGCGGTTCGTGCCCGGTGCGGACCAGGCTGGCGTGCGGCGGTTCCTGCTGACGTCGGCCGTCATCGGCGTCATCCTCAAGGAAACCGGGTCGATCTCCGGCGCAGAGGTCGGCTGCCAGGGCGAGGTCGGCTCGGCGTGCGCGATGGCGGCAGGCGCGCTCGCCGAGGTGCGCGGCGGCAGTCCGGCGCAGGTGGAAAACGCCGCCGAAATTGGCCTTGAGCACCACCTGGGTTTGACTTGCGATCCTGTAGGCGGGCTGGTGCAGATCCCTTGCATCGAACGCAACGCGATCGCCGCGACCAAGGCGATCAACGCGGCGCGGATG
The DNA here is from genome assembly GCA_009377385.1 of Actinophytocola sp. Lineage (GTDB taxonomy): Bacteria > Actinomycetota > Actinomycetes > Mycobacteriales > Pseudonocardiaceae > Haloechinothrix_A. Next base: position 3,013 of record WHUD01000220.1, on the reverse strand, counting down.
GCCTTGCGCGGCGACGGGGCGCATGTGGTCTCGCTGGACAAGGCGATCAAGACCATGCGCGACACCGGCGCCGACATGAAGACGAAGTACAAGGAGACGTCGCGGGGCGGGCTCGCGCTGAACGTGATCGAGTGCTGAGGGGGTGCAGGGCATGGACACGGTGCTCGTGACGGGTGGCACCGGGAAGCTGGGGAAGCAGGTCGTGGCGCGGACACCATTGTTCACTGCGCTACCCATCCCCGGTTCAACAAGGTGGACGTCGAGGGCACCAAGTGGCTGCTGAAGGCAGCGCGGGCTACGGCGTCAAGCACATCGTCTACGTCTCGATCGTCGGCATCGACGACAACCCGTTCCCGTACTACTAGGCCAAACGGCGTACCGAACGCCTCATCGAGGAGTCAGGCATACCGTTCACCGAGCCGATCGACATCGACGCCGTTGCCGCGCGGCTGGCGGAGCTGGCGGCCGGTGAGCCGTGCGGGCGCGTGCGCGACATCGGCGGGCCGCAGGTGATCTCGCTCGCCGACGCGGTGTATGCCTACGCCTCGGTCGTTCATCGGGGCCGCAGGCAGGTCCAGATCCCGGTGCCCGGCAAGGCAGGTGCGGCCTTCCGCGCTGGTGTGAACCTGCTCAGCCCGGACGGCGACGTCGTCGGCGGCTCGTTCTCGGAGCATCTGGTGTGGCGGCTGGAGACCTGACCACATCCGGCGTCGGCGCGACCTCTACAATGGGTGGCGGACCCCGTGCGGCGTCCATCCTGTGAACCTCCCCAGGGCCGGAAGGCAGCAAGGATAAGCAGGCTCTGACGGGTGCGCGGGGTCCCCTTATGTCTTCGTCGAGTCGGCCCAGGAGCCGACGCCGCTGACACGTGTCGGCCGGATGTGCGTGATGCACCCTGGCGGCGGGTCGGGCATCGGCGGGAAGTCCGTGCCAGGGCCGATGTAGGTCTGTGCCAGCTTGTGCAGGAGCTCGGGCGCGCCGCCCTCCGTGATGGTCGCCGTGCCGTGCACGACGAGGTAGTGCCGCAGACCGTTGCTGACCCCGGATCCCTCGAAGGACACGGCGACCCTTGGGTCACGCCGGATGTTGCGCAGCTTGCGTTGTCCGCCGTTGAGATGTGCGGCGATCAGCTCGTCGCCGTCGACATCCAGCCAGATCACCGCCACCTGCGGTGAGCCGTCCGGGTTGAGCGTCACCAGGTGGCCGAGCGCGCCCGAGGAGATCAACTCGCGGGCGGCGGCGTTGAGCACCGTCATGCCGTTCAGTCGCGCTGGTGGTGAGGGTTGTTACTGGTGTGGTCGCTGACACCGGGGCCGCCAAGATCACCGGCCCCCGGTACGCTCGCGGCGTGGCTCTCGCGCTGTACCGCAAGTACCGTCCGGCGACCTTCGCCGAGGTCGTCGGACAGGACCATGTCACGGAACCGCTCCGGGCCGCGCTCGCGGCTGGCCGCATCAACCACGCCTACCTGTTCTCCGGGCCGCGCGGCTGCGGCAAGACGTCGAGTGCCCGGATCATGGCCCGCTCGCTCAACTGCGCGGAAGGCCCGACGCCCGACCCGTGCGGCAAGTGCGGCTCCTGCATCGCGCTCGCGCCGGAAGGCCCCGGCAGCGTCGACGTCGTCGAGCTGGACGCCGCAAGCCACGGCGGCGTCGACGACGCCCGTGAGCTGCGGGACCGCGCCTTCTACGCGCCTGCGGAGTCGCGCTACCGGGTGTTCATCATTGACGAGGCACACATGGTCACCACACAGGGTTTCAACGCCCTGCTCAAGATCGTTGAGGAGCCTCCAGAGCACCTGATCTTCCTGTTCGCGACCACCGAGCCGGACAAGGTGCTGCAGACGATCCGCTCGCGCACGCATCACTACCCCTTCCGGCTGATCCCGCCGAACTCGATGCGGGAGTTGCTTGAGCGCAACGTCGCGGCCGAGGACATGTCGGTTGAGCCATCGGTGTACCCGCTCATCATCCGGGCGGGTGGCGGCTCCGCGCGCGACACGCAGTCGCTGCTCGACCAGCTGCTCGCCGGTGCCGGTGAGGACGGCGTGACCTACGACCGCGCGGTCGCGCTGCTCGGCGTCACCGACCGGACGCTGATCAACGACATGGTGGACGCGCTGGCCGACGACGACGCCGCTGCGATGTACGGCACCGTGGAACGGCTCGCCGATGCGGGGCACGACCCGCGCCGGTTCGCGTCCGACCTGCTCGACCGGCTGCGGGACCTGGTGCTGCTTCGCTCGGTGCCGGACGCCGGTTCGCGCGGACTGGTGAACGTGCCGGACGACGAGCTGTCGAAGATGACCGCCCAGGCGGACCGCATCGGCGCCGCGACGTTGACGCGCTACGCCGAAGTCGTCCATAACGGACTGCTTGAGATGCGCGGCGCGACGTCGCCCCGGCTGCTGCTTGAGCTGCTGTGCGCGCGGATGATGCTGCCTTCGGCCGCGCCGGACGCGCAGAGTGAGAGCGCGGTGCTGCAACGCCTGGAGCGGCTTGAGCGCAGGGCTGCGGCCAGTGGGGGCGCGGCTGGGGCTGCTCCTGGCGCCGCTTCGGCCGCGCCTGGTGCCGGGCCAGCGGCCGTCGATGCGCCGCAGTCGGAGCAGTCGCAGCGGGTGTTCCGCAGGCCGTCGCAGCGGCAGGAGCAGGGCGGTGAGCCGCAGGGCTCCGCGCCGCAGCGGACCGAGCGGCCAGAGGCCGCGCAGGCGCAACAGCCTGCTCAGGCCCAGCCGCAACCGGCGCAACCGGCGGCTCCGGAGCCACAGGCCGATGCGCCCGCCGCGCCCGGCGGGATCGACGCCACGGGACTCCGCGGGATGTGGCCGCAACTCCTCGCCACCATCCGCAACACCCCTGGCGGCAGGAGCATCGAGGCGATGCTGACCCAGGCCGGGGTGCGCAGCGTCGAGGGCAACCTCGTTGTCCTCACCCACAAGGCAGCGCCGCTAGCACGGCGGCTTTCCGATCCGACCAACGCCGAGAAGATCGCGGCGGGGCTACGAGAAGTCCTC
>WHUD01000021.1:42306-47053 GCA_009377385.1 Actinophytocola sp. | reverse complement strand
CAAGAGCGTCGACGGCGGCATCGGCAAAGACTTCGCGTTGATCGACATCTACCCAAGCATGCAGCAATACGTGAACCCGTCGATGGCGTACTTTGGTGGTCCGACGTCAGTCGGCGATCCGCAGTTCGGCGACCCGGTCGAGCACGCGGGACATGGCCTCGTGATCGGAACCGGTGGCACACCTCGCGCGGGAGTCGTGGTCTATCGCGGCCAGGGCGAGGCGGGGCGTTCTGATGCGTATGCCTGGGACGGCGCCGCAACGCCTGGCGACTCCGGTTCGGCAGTGCGAGAGGCGACCGGCGAGGCTGCGGGCAACCTGACGCACCTGGTCGTGGGCGGTAAGTACGTGCCTGGCGTCGTCGCGGGGACGTCGATCGCTCAGATGCTCAGCATCGCGGGCAAGCCCTTGGCCACGGCGCCGAATCTCCCCGACCCGCTGTACTGACGGGGCTGGGTCGAACAGGCAACACGACGTCGGGAGCGTCGAATACGGCGTCGTGAGTGACGAACACGGCCTCCGGAGCGAGGGACACGGCGCCCCGGGTGTTGAACACGACGTCGGGAGCGTCGAACTCGGCATCCTGGGCGACGAACACGGCGTCGGGAACGGGAGACACGATGCACACCCCCGCCCCGAACCGCCGGCCGCTACAGACCGGCGAACAGGTCGGCGCTGGGGTCGGTGCCGGAGTCACCCCCGAGGCCCACGGACTCCTCGCCGGGGCGGATGAACCACTCCGTGCCGAACGTCAGGCGGAATGCCTCGTCCGGCATGCTCAGGAAGAACGACTGCTCGCTGATCTGACTCGCGTGCGCGCGCATCGCTGCCCGCTTCACCTCCAGGTACGGCGTGACGTCGATGCCGGTCGTGATCTCCGACTCGGGCTTGCCGAAGCTGGCGTCAGATTCGACGTCGGGCAGCTCGACGCCAGCGGCGGCCGCCTGTTCGGCGAACGCGGCCATGGTCCGCAACATCCGATCGCGGTTGATCGTGCTCTGGTACACCTTCGGCGTGCCTACCAGCTCCGCCGCACGGGCGCCGACCCGGTGCACCTGGATGTGGTCCGGGTGGCCGTAACCGCCGTTGTCGTCGTAGATCGTCAGCACGTCGGCGCGCTCTTCCCGCAGGATGTCGGCGAGCTTGGCCGCCGCCTCCTCGACCGGCGTCGTCCAGAACGAGCCGGGCGCGTCGTTGCTCGGCTCGCCCATCATCCCGGAGTCGTTGTAGCCGAGGAACTCCACGCGATGCGCGCCCAAGATCTCCGCTGCGGCGTGCGTCTCGGCGACCCGCCGCTGCCATAGTTGCTCCCCCTCGGCGAGGAAACCGTCCGGGACCTCGCCTTCCTCACCCCGGGTCGCGACGACGAGCACGACGCGATGGCCGTCCTCGTATGCCTTGCGCATGACACCGCCACATGCGATGCACTCGTCGTCGGGATGGGCATGAAATGTCACCAAAGTAGCCACGGACGCGACAATACCCAGCCCCACCGACAGCTGGCATGCTCCAGCGTGCTCAGGCGGTCTGCTGCTCCGCGACCGCGTACTCGTTGACCGGCGGCATTGTCGACGTGATGTGGAATCGGCCGGTCAGCCCGGACACCTCGATGGGCCGCAGCACCGCACGATCGGTCGCGACCACCCACAGCGTGACGTCGCGCTCCCGGCATTCCTGATCCGCCCAGATCAGCAGCTGGAGACCGACCGTGCCGAAGAACTCGACGCGGGCAAGGTCAAGCACCAGCATGCGCCTTCCCCCCGAGGCCGCGAGCGCGCTCCGAAGGCGATATTCCAAGGTCTCAGCCGTACTCACGTCTACCGCCCCGTGGGCCTCGACCACGATGGAGTCGCTGAAAACGTGAGAGTCGACGTGCAAGGGCTGCATGCTCATCGTCCTCTCTGTTGGGGTATAGACCGGCAGCGCACCGGCCCAAGTCCTTGCTAACAAAGAAAGACAGGTCTGTCTAGCGGTACGATGTTGGCATTATGACTGTTAGCCCGGCCGACGACGCCACCGCAGCGCGCGGTCGCATCCTCGACGCCGCGTACGACCTGTTCGCACAGCGGGGCATCCGCGCGGTCGGCATCGACGAGGTCATCGCCCAGTCCAAGGTCGCGAAGGCCACCCTGTACCGGCACTTCCCATCGAAGGACGACCTGGTCCTTGCCTTCCTCAAGAACCGCGAGCAGCGCTGGACCTTCGGCTTCGTCGAGGCCGAGTCACGCAGCAGGGGCACAACGCCTGAGGAGCAACTGCTCGCCATTTTCGACGTCTTCCACGACTGGTTCCATGGCGCTGGGTTCGAGGCGTGCTCGTTCATCAACGTCCTGCTGGAGATGGGGCCAGACCACCCGGCAGGGGCGGCCTGCGTCAAGCATCTGGCCAACATCAGGGGCGTGGTCGCCGGCCGGGCACGAGACGCTGGGCTGCGCGAACCCGACGAGTTCGCCCGCTCGTGGCACATCCTGATGAAGGGCTCGATCATCAGCGCCGCCGAAGGCGACACCAAGGCGGCACGTCGCGCCAAGGAGATGGCCAGCGCGCTGATCGAGCAGTACCGCGCCTGAGTCACCGCCGCGCTGGCACCGGCACCCTGGTGAGGTCCGCCGCGACGACGATGTCCCCGCCGAACTCGGCCGCTGCCTCGTCGGCGAACCGGTCGGCATCGGTGTAGCGCTGTGAGAAGTGCGTCAGCACCAGCGTCCGCACGCCGCACTCGGCAGCGACCCTGCCCGCCTGCGCCGCCGTCAAGTGGCCGTACTCCGCCGCGAGGCCGGCGTGCTCCGACAGGAACGTCGACTCGATCACCAGCAGGTCGGCGCCGTCGGCGAGCTCGAACACGGCGTCGCACAGCCGGGTGTCCATGACGAACGCGAACCGCTGCCCGCGCCGGGGTGCGCTGACGTCGTCAAGCAGGACTCGCCGCCCACCCACCGTGACCGCGCCGTCCCGCTGCAGCCTGCCGACGTCGGGACCGGTGACGCCGAACCGCGCGAGCGCGTCCGGCAGCATCCGCCTGCCCTCCGGTTCGACCAGCCGGTAGCCGACGGTGTCGATCCGATGGTCCAGCCACCGCGCGGAAAGCTCACCGAACGCGCCGGTCGCGATCACGCCCTCCCGATCGACCGGTTCCTCCCGCAATTCGACGTGCTCGGCGAAAGCGCACGCGCCGCGCAGTCGCGCGAAGTACTCCGCCCCTGACGCCGGGTAGTGCGCGATGACCGGGTGCGGCACGGCGTCGAGGCTGAGCCGCTGGATGATGCCGGGCACGCCGAGGCAGTGGTCGCCGTGAAAGTGCGTGACGCAGATCCGGGTGATGGCGGTTGCGGCGATCCCTGCGAAGATCAGCTGCCGCTGCGTCCCCTCCCCGGCGTCGAACAGCAGGCCCTCGCCGTCCCAGCGCAGCAGATAGCCGTTGTGGTTGCGGGTCCGCGAAGGGGCCTGGCTGCCCGTGCCGAGCACGACGAGTTCCCTGACCACGCCAGTGACCCTACTGCGCGCGACGTCGTCAGCGCCCGAACCGGCCGATCAGCATGCCGCGCGCCAGCACGTGGCCTGACATCGCGGCGCGGACGTCGGTCACGTTGGCGTCCATCCGTAGCCGTAGTGGCTGGTCGACGGCGTAGAGCTGGAAAACGTAGCGGTGCGGCCGGTCACCGGCAGGGGGATGCGGCCCGCTCCAGCCGGGCGCACCGAACCCGTTGCGGCCCGCGATGCCGCCGCGCGGTGTGTCGGCCTCCTCGACGCCGTCGACGACCGGCTCGATGTCCTTGACGACCCAGTGCACGAAGATACCGATCGGCGCGTCGACGTCCTCACACAGCAGCACCAGCTCGGCCGCGTTCTCGGGCACGCCGCTCCACAGCAGCGGCGGGGGCAGGTTGTGGCGCGCATAGGAGAAACGTTCTGGCAGCGGGCCGTTGTCATCGAACTCGGGGCTGATCAGTTCCAGCTCGGCGACCTCGTCCGCCGTTGCGTTGGTCTCGGGGCCGCCGGTGCGAGTGATCTGCTCGGGCATCACGTTACCTCTCGGGGCGAGCTGTCCGACTCACCGCTACGTATACCCCCTGCGGTGACGTTCCTACGCACCAGGGCGACAGCTTGCCGAGCGACGCGGTAAACGAGGTTTGGTTTGTCACTCGAGGGGCGATTCCTGTTGCCACAGGGGCAAAAACCGCGAGGAGTCACCATGTCACAACTCGCCGGAATGGTGCTGATCATGGCCATCACGAGCACGCTGTTCGGATTCGAGGCGCCAGGGGCGCTGCTACTCGCGAGACTTGTCGTGCACTTCCTGCTGAGCACACCGCATGCATTGCGATGATTAACCGTTCGTCATCCAGGGTAACCGGTCTGCGACGTCTGATGCATCCGAAGGAGGCGTTACCGATGGCAGCACCGTCGACAGCGACCAAGGACAAGAACTACGACCTGATCAGCACACTGCAAGCTTCGCTGCACTACGTGTGGCAAGTCGAGACCTACGCGCAGGACGCAGAGCGCCAAGGCGACAGTGAGCTCGCGGAATGGTTCCGCAAGATCCAGCACAACAACCAGAAGGCCGCCGACCAGGGCAAGGAAATGCTGATGCGGCGGCTGCAGGAAGACAGCTAAACACGCAACGACGCGGGCCAGGTCGCACGTCGCGGCCTAGCCTTCCTGCGTCCGGAACGCCCCGGAATGTCGGTGGTTGTTGGTAGCGTTCACGGCATGACAGAGGGGCTGCAATCCATCGCGGAAGACTGG
>WHUD01000021.1:254-42296 GCA_009377385.1 Actinophytocola sp. | reverse complement strand
CCCGAGGAGGCGGGGCCACTACGCGAGCAGGAGGAACGCGACTCGGCGGCGATCGTCGGCGTGGACACCATCGAGTTCCTCGGCCACCCGGACGGCGTCGTCGAGTACGGGCTGCCGCTGCGTCGCGACATGGCACGGGCGATCCGTCGCCATCGGCCCGACGTCGTCATCACCGGGAACTTCAGGGAGTACTGGCCAGGGGGCTACTTCAACCAGGCGGACCACATCGCGGTGGGTCGCGCGGTCGTGGACGCGGTGCGCGACGCGGGCAACCGCTGGGTGTTCCGCGAGCTACTCGACGAGGGCCTTGAGCCGTGGAACGGCGTGCGCATGGTGCTGGTCGACGGCTCACCGGAAGCGCGGCACGGCGTGGACATCAGCGACCACTTCGAGACAGGGATCCGGTCGCTGCGGGCACACGCCAAGTACCTCGCCGGGCTTGGCGACGGCCCGATGAGCGACCCGACGGAGTTCCTGACCGACTTCGCCCGCGAAGCAGGCGGCCAGCTCGGCTGCCGCTACGCCGTTGGCTTCGAGCAGCTCACGATGTAGGGCGGCCCGTACGGCGGAGAAATGTGACAGACGGGTCATGACGGCACGGGATGCATACAAATCGCTCAACAACGTCGATCTTGACGCAACAAACTGCCGATAGCTAGCTAGAATCTGCAATAACTAGCGCTTCTCTCGTATCAACTGCGGCGATATCTTGCTTTCCAAGTCATCGAACGGTGAGCCTGATCACCGCACAACCCCGGAGAGAGACGCCCGTGCTCGTCGCAGTCCACCAAGGCCCCGCCAAGGGCGACCTGGCCGCCCTTGTCGCACGGGCAGCGGCCACGGGCGCGGACCTGCTGCTGTTCCCCGAGATGGCCACCACTGGCTACCACATCGGTGCGGACATCCCCCGGCTCGCCGAGCCCGCCGACGGCGCGACTGCGCTGGCGGTGGCGCGGCTGACGCGTGAGCACGGCATCGCGGTGGCCTACGGCTACCCGGAACGGGACGGCGACGCCGTGTACAACGCCGTCCAGCTCATCGGCCCGGACGGCGCCCGGCTGGCGAACTACCGCAAGACGCACCTGTTCGGCGAGCTTGACCGCGCGTGGTTCACGCCCGGCGAGCGCGCGGTCGTCCGGGCGGAGCTGCACGGCGTCCACATCGGACTGCTGGTCTGCTACGACGTCGAGTTCCCCGAGATGGTGCGGGCACACGCGCTCGCCGAAACCGAGCTGCTGCTTGTGCCGACCGCGCTGATGACGCCGTACGAGGTCGTCGCGGACACACTGGTCCCCGCCCGCGCGTACGAGAGCCAGCTTTACCTCGCCTACGCCAACCACACCGGCCGCGAGCGCGAGCTGTGCTACTGCGGCCGCAGTTGCGTCGTCGCCCCGACCGGGCAGGTGCTCGCCCGCGCGGGCGCCAGAGACGAGCTGCTGCTGGCCGACATCGACGTCGACCTGCTGCGAGCATCCCGCGCGGAGAACACCCACCTCGCCGACCGGCGCCCCGAGCTGTACCGAGATCTCGTCACCCCAGAAGGAGCCGCATGACATCGGCCATGCCGACATCGACGCACCACGCCGCGCTGGGCGGCCCGCCGCTGACGATGTTTGGGCCCGACTTCCCGTTCGGCTACGACGACCACCTCGCCCACCCCGCAGGGCTCGGCAGGCTGCCGCAGGACGCGCACGGCAGCGAGGTCGCGGTGATCGGCGGCGGGCTGTCCGGCATCGTGGCGGCATACGAGCTGATGAAGCTCGGCCTGCGCCCCGTCATCTACGAGGCCGACCAGATAGGCGGCAGGCTGCGCTCGGTGCGCTTCGACGGCTGCCCGGACGACGTGATCGCCGAGATGGGCGCCATGCGGTTCCCGCCGTCGTCGACGTCGCTGTTCCACTACATCGACAAGGTCGGGCTGGACACAACGCCGTTCCCCAACCCGCTCGCACCGGACACTCCGAGCACGGTCATCGACATCAAGGGCCGCAGCCACTACGCCCGCACGCTCGACGACCTGCCACCGGTGTTCGGCGAGGTCGCCAGCGCATGGGACAGCGCGCTGGAAGGCACCGCCGACTTCGCCGCGATGCAGCAGGCGATCCGCGACCGCGACGTCGCCACCATCAAACGGATCTGGGACCCGCTGGTGTCCCACTGGGACGACCAGACGTTCTACGGCTTCCTGTGCGGCGCGCCGTCGTTCTCGTCGTTCGCGCTGCGGGAGCTGTTCGGGCAGGTCGGCTTCGGCACCGGCGGCTGGGACACCGACTTCCCCAACTCCATCCTGGAGATCCTGCGCGTGGTCTACACCGGTGCTGACGACGACCACCTCAGCATCGTCGGCGGCAGTCAGCAACTCCCACTGCGGCTGTGGGAACGCGCCCCGGACAAGCCAGCGCACTGGCCGACCGGTACCAGCCTCACGTCGTTGCACGACGGCAAGCCCCGGCCAGCGGTGGTCCGCATGCACCGCACGGCCGGCAACCGGATCACCATCACCGACGCCGACGGCGGCATCCGCACCTACCCGGCGGCCGTGTTCACCGCGCAGGGCTGGATGCTGCTGTCCAAGATCGGCTGCGACGAGTCGCTGTTCCCGATCGACGTCTGGACCGCGCTGGAGCGCACCCACTACATGGAGTCGTCCAAGGTGTTCGTGCCGGTGGATCGGCCGTTCTGGCGCGACGCCGACCCGGAGACCGGCCGCGACGTCATGAGCATGACGCTCACCGACCGGATGACACGGGGCACCTACCTGCTCGACTCCGGCCCTCATCGGCCAGCGGCGATCTGCCTGTCCTACACCTGGTGCGACGACTCGCTGAAGTGGCTGCCGCTGCCGGTGCACGAGCGGGTCGACGTCATGCTGAAGTCACTGCGCGAGATCTACCCGGACGTCGACGTCCGCAGCCACATCATCGGCGACCCGGTGTCGGTCTCCTGGGAGGCGGAGCCCTACTTCCAGGGCGCGTTCAAGGCCAACCTGCCAGGGCACTACCGCTACCAGCGCCGCCTGTTCACCCACTTCATGCAGGACGAGCTTGCCGAGCGGCATCGTGGCATCTTCCTCGCGGGCGACGACGTGTCCTGGACGGCGGGCTGGGCAGAAGGCGCGGTGCAGACGGCGATCAACGCGGTGTGGGGCGTGCTGCACCACTTCGGCGGCGAGACCGACCCTGCCAACCCCGGCCCAGGCGACGTCTTCGATTCCATCGCGCCGGTCGAGCTAGGCGATGTCACGGAGGTGCTCTGAATGTCCACACCAGACAACCCGGTTGGCCCAGTTGATGCGACCAAGATCCCCCGCTATGCCGGCGAGACCACGTTCGCCCGGCTGCCGAGGTTGGCCGACGTCGGCGACGCGGACGCCCTGATCTGGGGTGTGCCGTTCGACTCAGGGGTGACGTACCGGCCCGGCGCGCGTTTCGGGCCGAACCACATCCGGCAGTGCTCCCGGCTGCTGCGGCCGTACAACCCGGCGCTCGACGTCCTGCCGTTCGGCCGCCAGCAGGTCGCCGACGCGGGCGACTCCGGTGTGAACCCGTTCAACATCGGCGAGGCCATCACCAGCATCGAAACCGCGGCGCGGGAGCTGTCCGGAACCAGCAGGCGGCTGGTCACGCTCGGCGGCGACCACACCATCGCGCTGCCGCTGCTGCGGGTGGCGCACGAGCGGCACGGGCCGGTCGCGGTGCTGCATTTCGACGCGCACCTGGACACCTGGGACACCTACTTCGGCGAGCCGTACACCCACGGCACGCCGTTCCGCAGGGCGTCCGAGGAGGGACTGATCGACTTCGACCACTCGATGCACGTCGGGATCAGGGGCCCGCTGTACGCCAAGCTCGACCTCGACGAGAGCGAGCGGCTCGGGTTCGCCGCGATCAACTGCCGCGACTTCGCCCGCAAGCCCCTTGACGAGCTGATCGACCGGATGCGGCAGCGGCTTGGCAATCGGCCGGTGTACGTCTCCATCGACATCGACGTGCTCGACCCCGGCTTCGCGCCGGGCACCGGTACTCCGGAGGCGGGCGGGATGTCCAGCAGGGAGCTGCTGGAGATGGTGCGCGGGCTGGCTGGGCTCGACGTGGTCGGCGCCGACGTCGTCGAGGTCTCCCCCGCCTACGACCACGCCGAGATCACCGGCATCGCGGCCGCGCACGTGGCGTTCGAACTGCTGAGCGTGCTGCCAGCTGGAGCACGTTGATGCGCGCGCCGACCGTGACCGAGGAGGCAGTGCGCACCGCAGCCGAGACCGCCGAGCGGGCCGGGGTGCGCATCGAGACCCTCGCAGACCCGCACGGGCTGCGCGCGGTCGCCGCGCTGTTCGCGTCGGTGTGGGGCAGCGGACCGGGCGCGGACCCGCTGCCCACCGACGTGCTGGTCTCGCTCGCCCATGCGGGCGGCGCGGTGCACGTCGCCCGCGACAGCGAGGGCCTCGCGGGCGCGTCCGCCGCCGTGTTCGGTCCGCCGAGGACGCACAGCACCTACTCGCTGATCGCGGCGTCTGCGCGGCCGGGCAGCGGCGTCGGCCTCGCGCTCAAGCACGCGCAACGCGCATGGGCGTTGCGGCACGGCGCGACGTCGATGCGGTGGACGTTCGACCCGCTCGTCACCCGCAACGCCCGGTTCAACCTGGTCAAGCTAGGGGCGATCGCGCGGGAGTACGTGGCCGACTTCTACGGACCACTCGCCGACGGCACCAACGACAACGACGAGACCGACCGGCTGACCGTCGTCTGGGCGCTGGACGGCGTGCGCGCCACGGACGCGGCACGCGGCAGATACCGGCGGGTCGAGGGCCCCGACCCCACCGAAGCGGCACGCGCGCCGAAGAACGCACCGGACGGCGGACCGCTCACCGTGCTGGACGCGGGCGGGTTGTGGTGCCGGTTCCCCACCGACATCGTCGCGCTGCGCCGCATCGACCCTCACCAGGCCACCCGCTGGCGAGTCGCAGTGCGCGAGGCGCTGGCGCCCGCGTTCGCGGAGGACTTCGTCGCCGTCGGCATGTCGCGCGACGGCTGGTGCAGGCTGACCAGGAAGGAGATCACGTGAAGATCGAACGGATCGAGCTGGTCCACATCCGGCTGCCGCTGGTCGGCGACTTCCGGACGTCGTTCGGCTCGATGCGGGACAAGGACACCTTCCTGCTCGGCGTCGTCGGCGACGACGCCGAGGGCTGGGCGGAGTTCGGCGGCGACCCGGAACCGCTGTACTGCGACGAGTACGTCGCTGGCGCGGAGCTGGTGCTGCGCGACCACCTCATCCCCAGGGTGACCGCGCTCGGCGACGTCACGGCAGCACGGATCGGGCAAGCACTCGCGCCGGTCAAACGGCACCCGCTCGCCAAGGCCGTGCTGGAGACCGCCGTCCTCGACGCCGAGCTGCGCTCGTACCGCATGTCGTTCGCGACGTATCTCGGTGCGGTGCGCGACCGGGTGCCGTCCGGGGTGTCGGTCGGAATCATGGACTCGGCACAGGAACTGCTTGACGCCGTCGCAGGCTACCTCGCGCAGGGCTACGTGCGGATCAAACTCAAGATCGAGCCTGGCTGGGACGTCGCTCCGGTGCGCGCGGTGCGCAGGGAGTTCGGCGACGACCTCCCGTTGCAAGTGGACGCCAACACCGCGTACTCGCTCGCCGACGCAGGGCAGCTCAGACGACTGGACGAGTTCGGCCTGCTGCTGATCGAGCAGCCGCTGGCCGAGGACGACCTGCGCGGCCACGCCGAGCTGGCGAAGCTGCTGCACACCCCGCTATGCCTTGACGAGTCGATCACCTCGGCGCGCGACGCGGCGACGGCGATCGCGCTCGGCGCGTGCCGCGTCGTCAACATCAAGCCAGCCCGCGTCGGCGGTTACCTCGAGGCACGGCGCATCCACGACGTCGCATCGGCCAGCGGAGTGCCGGTCTGGTGCGGCGGGATGCTGGAGACCGGCGTCGGCCGTGCCGCCAACCTCGCCCTCGCCGCGCTGCCCGGCTTCGTGCTGCCGGGCGACACCTCGGCGTCGGACCGCTTCTTTGCCGAGGACATCACCGAACCGTTCGTCCTCGACGACGGCCACCTGCCGGTGCCAACCGGCCCCGGCACGGGCGCAACCGTGCTACCGGACGCGCTGCGCCGCTTCACCGTCACCCGTCGCGACCTCTACCCCCACCACTGACCCCCCGGAAAGGACCGCACCATGACCGGAACCTGGGTATCGATATTGCCGCCACTGCTGGCGATCCTGCTCGCGCTGCTGACCCGCCAGATCATCCCCGCGCTGCTGGCGGGCGTCTGGCTCGGCGGCTGGCTGCTGTCAGGGCTGACGTTCTCCGGGCTCGGGACGTCGCTGCTCGACACCATCGGCGTGCACATCATCAACGCGCTCACCGACCCGGACCACATGAAGATCATCGTGTTCACCCTGATGATCGGGGGCGTTGTCGGCGTCATCCGCCGCAACGGCGGCACCGACGGCATCGTCGATGTGGTGACGCGCTGGGCGTCGACCCGAAGGCGCGGTCAGGTCGCCAGCGGCGGCCTCGGCGTCGCCGTGTTCTTCGACGACTACGCCAACACGCTCGTCGTCGGCAACACCATGCGGCCGATCACCGACCGGCTGCGGGTCTCAAGGGAGAAGCTGGCCTACATCGTGGACTCCACGGCGGCGCCTGTCGCCGCCATCGGGCTGTTCACCACGTGGATCGGCTTCCAGGTCGGGCTGATCGGCGACGCCGTCGGCAAGATCGGGATCGACAAGTCGGGCTTCGCGGTGTTCCTCGAGTCGTTGAAGTACGCGTTCTACCCGGTACTCGCGGTGGTGCTGGTGTTCGCGATCGCGGCGTCGGGCCGCGACTTCGGCCCGATGGCGAAGGCTGAGCGGCGCGCCCGCGTCACCGGCGACGTGCTGCGGCCCGGCTCGCAGCTCGGCGGCAGCGACGCGCTGGCGGAGGAGCTGGCGCCGAAGGACGACGCCCCGCGCAGGCTGCTGAACGCCGTTGTCCCGCTGGTGGTGCTTGTCGGGACCACCTTGGTCGGGCTGCTGGTCACCGGCGACGGCGCCAACCTGATCGAGGTGATGGGTGCTGGCGACCCGTTCTCGTCGCTGCTGTGGGGCTCGCTGCTCGCGGTCATCGTCGCAACGGTGATGAGCGTCGGGCAGCGGATCCTGACCGCCGCCGAGACCGTCGAAGCGTGGTTCTCCGGCGTCAAGTCGGTGCTGTACGTGGTGATCATCCTGGCGCTCGCGTGGGCGCTGTCAGCGATGGCCGAGAAGCTGGGCACCGCCGAGTTCCTGGCAGGGGCACTCGGCGAGACGCTGCCTGCCGCGCTGCTGCCCGCGATCGTGTTCGTGATCGCGGCCGCTGTCGCGTTCGCGACCGGAACCAGCTGGGGCACCATGGGCATCCTGACACCGCTGGCCGTCCCGGTAGCGTGGGCCGTGCTTGACGCGCAGGGCGAGGCGACGGCGGCGGGTCACCCGATCCTGTTCGCCTGCGTGTCGACCGTGCTCGCGGGCGCGGTATGGGGCGACCACTGCTCCCCGATCTCGGACACCACGGTGATCTCCTCGCTGGCCTCGCAGTGCGACGTGATCGACCACGTCCGCACCCAGCTGCCGTACGCGCTCTACGCTGGTGGCATCGCGCTGGTGGCTGGGCTGCTGCCGATCGGCTTCGGCCTGCCGTGGTGGCTGGCCTACGCAGTGGCGCTCGCGGCCCTCATCGTCGGTCTGCGGCTGCTCGGCAAGCGCGCCGATGAAGGCCAAGCGGACGACACCGAGGTCACCGAGGTGCCAAGGGAAGCCGAAGCCCTGCGGTGACGGCGGTGACGGGGCCTCACCCTGAGGAGTGAGGCCCCGTCACCTCACTCCTCAGCGGCGCGCACGGCGATCCTGGCGGGCCCGCTCGCCTCCGCCGCGCCCCGCACCGCGACCTCGAGCACCCCTTCGCGGAAGCTGGCCTCGATCTCGTCCTCCTGGACGCCCTCGGGCAGGGTGACGTCTCGCCGGAACTGGCCGTAGGTCCGTTCCTGCACGAGGTAGTCCTCGTGCTCGTCGCCCTCGGCCCGCGAGCCCGCGATGGTGAGCGTCCCCCTGGACAGGCTCACGTCCACGGCGTCGGGGTCGACGCCTGGCAGCTCGCAGCGGATCAGGATGTCGGAGCCCTTGGCGAGGATGTCGGTGAACGGGCTCCAGGCATCCGAGTGTCCCCGTGGCTGCTGCGGCGTGATGGTCGCCCCGTCGACGCCGGTCATGCGGTCCGCGATGCGGTTCAGTTCGCTGACCGTGTCGACGACACCGCGGAACGGGTTGCGGCTCTCGTGCTTTCTACGCCGTATGGCCATTCTCGATCAGTCCTCCACAGACGTTCGAGTCGTCCCATGCGCAACGGGTTCTCCCTCCGCAGGGCCTTGCTTGCGGGCGTCAACGGTAATCAGCCGGTCCGCCGACGGCGACGCCGCGAGCCGCTCGCCCGCGAGCCCCTTGGCGAGCCCGAAAGCCAGCAGCACGAGGACGATCCCGAACGGCAGCCCGGCGGTGATCGACGCAGCCTGCAAGGCCTCGAGGGCGGTTGCCCCGCCGACCAAGAGCAACACGGCGGCGATAGCGCCCTCGGTGACGGCCCAGAACAGCCGCTGCGCCTTGATCGGATGCGGATCGCCACCGTTGGTCAGCATGTCGACCACGAGCGACCCGGAGTCAGACGATGTGGCGAAGAAGATCGCCACCGTGGTCACGGTGAGCAGCGCGAGCAGGGAAACGAGCCACCCGGCCATGGGCAGTGCGCCAAGTAGCTTGAACAGCGCCTGCTCCGGCTCGGCGCTCGCGATGTCAACGGAACCGTTCATCTGGTAGAACAGCCCGGTCCCGCCGAGCACGGCGAACCACACGATGGAGGCGAGCACAGGGGCGAACAGCGAGCCCGCGATGAACTGCCGGATCGTGCGGCCGTAGGAGATGCGGGCGATGAACATGCCGACGAAGGGCGACCAGGACATCCACCAGCCCCAGTAGAACAGCGTCCAGTCGGCCTGCCATGACGCGGCGGCAGGGCTCGTGTTCGGGTCGAAGGTATCGAAGCTCATGCCGACGAGGTTCGACAGGTAGCTGCCGGTGTAGTCGGCCAAGCCGGTCATGATGAACACCTTCGGCCCTACCGCGAACACGACAAGCATCAGCAGCAGCGCGAGGCCCATGTTGAGCACCGACAGCCTGCGAATGCCCTTGTCGATGCCGAGCATCACGCTGACGACGGCGACCGCGGTGATCAACGCGACGATCGCCAGCTGGACAACGGGGTTGCTCGGCAGCCCGAACACCTCGCTGAGTCCCGCGTTGACCTGCTGTGCGCCGAGTCCGAGGGAGGTGGCGAGCCCGAAAAGCGTCCCAAACACGGCGAGGATGTCGACCAGGTGGCCGACCCAGCCGTAGATGCGATCACCGATCAGCGGGTACAGCCCGGCAGCTGGCCGAAGCGGAAGTCCCTTGCGAAAGCAGAAGTAGCCCATCGACAGCCCGAGCACGATGTAGATCGCCCACGGGTGCAGGCCCCAGTGGAAGATCGTGTACCGCATCGCGTCGGCGGCGGCTTCCTGGCCCTGCTGCGTGATCATCGGCGCGTTGCCCATGTGGTAGGGCGGCTCGTAGACGCCGAAGAACACCAGCCCGATCCCCATGCCAGCGGTGAACAGCATGGCGAACCACGGCAGTGTGCGGTACTCCGGCCGGGAGTCGTCCGGCCCGAGCCGTAGCCTGCCGTAGCGGCTGACCATCACGACAACGACGAATCCGAGGAACAGCGTTGCCGACAGGATGTAGAACCAGCCGAAGTTGCTGGTGAAGAAGTCGAGCGCGGCGCTGGCCGCTTTGTTGGTCGCCGGGGTGAAGAACACGCCTGCCACCAGGAACGCCAGCGCGATGAACATCGAGATGAAGAAGACAGGAGGGTTGGTATGTCGCTGGAAGTAGCCACCGCTCCGTTGCGTTTCGGTCTGCTGTTGTCCACCCGTCGTCATATCCGGCCTCCTCGGCGCACGCTCGTGAGCACACCCGCCGCCAGTGGCGGGTGGCACTCACGTTGCTCCGTACTGCGCAGTCGAGTCCCCCGGTCGCGCGACGTGTAAACCTCCTTATGCGGCCTCGATATCCGAAGGGTGGGTGGCGAGGGGCATGACCTCGACCTCTTCCGCTGTAGCTGCTGGCTGTAGGACGGAGCGGAACCAAAGTAGGTAGTCGTCTACGTAGTTCGGGCGATGTGCCACGGCGTCGCATCGGGGAGAGTGCGACGTACCAGCACTATCGAGGTACGCCATGAACCACCACGAACGAGAGCTACTGCGACACGCGGCCGATGACGAGCTGCTGTACCACAAGGGCACCTGGGGCGACGGCGCCGGCTACCGCTGGCGCGGGCCGGACGGCACCGAAGCGGGCGTCGTGCCGCCATGGGAGGCCGACCACCTCGACGCGCTGGCCGAGCGCGGACTGATCAAGATCGAACGCAAGCTCGGCCCGCACGACTGCCGGGTCACCACCACAGCAGCAGGTCTCGACGTCTTGTCGGACCGAGCACGGGCAGCGTAAGCAACGCGCCCCACCGACTCGCCGCCGCTCAGGAGTCCGTCTCACCCTGGGTGGCGGCGAACCATGCCGCCACCTGACTGCGTGCGGTGAAGCCGAGCTTGGTCAGGATGTGCTCCACGTGGGTCTCCGCGGTGCGCTGCGAGATCACCAGCTGCGCCGCGATCTGCTTGTTGCTCAGGCCGTCGGCAACCAGCGCAGCCACCTCACGCTCCCGCTTCGTCAGCCGAGGTGGCTCAGCGGGCCGGGCCGACCGCGCGCCTGCGTCACCGCGCCGCTCGCCGAGCGCCATCGCGATGGCCTTGTCGAGGTCGAGCGCCTCACCAGCGGCATAGGACTTCGTGAACGCCGCATCGCCAAGCTCGGCGACGGCGGCCTCGGTACAGTGCCGCCGCGAGACCTCCGCCAGCAACGGGTCGATGCGCCCCGCCCCCGAGATCCGCCACGCCGTTTTGGCCGCGCCGAGCAGCCGCGCCGCGTCCGCGTACCGTCTGGCCGATGCGGCGCACCACGCCAGCGCCTCGAGGCTCAGTGCGATCCCGGAGTGGTCGCGCATCCGCTGGCGCAGGCGGAGCCCGTCCCGCTGCAGCTCGGTCGCGCCATCGACGTCGCCAGCGCGCCACACCGCGAGACCGAGCGACCACGTGGCGTGCGCGGTGAACCACGAAGGGCTGCCACGTTCCTGACACAACGCGAGCCCACGACGGCCGACGTCCTCGGCGTCGTCGTGGCCGAGCAGGAACTTGACCACCGTCAGGAACGACATGCCTTGCGCCAGCAGCGCGTCCTCGCCTGCGTCGGCGCACTCCGGCAGCGCGGCCGTCAACACCGAGCAGGCCCGCTCCGGCTCACCGAGGAAGTACAGCGCGATACCCTCGCAGGTCGCGAACCACGCCTGCGACGCGGCATCGCCCAGCGACTCGGCCAGCTCGCGGTACTCCTCGATCCGCCTGCCGAAGTAGGTGTGCACCCCGAGCCATGAGCCAAGGATGAGCCACGCGCCGAGTGCCCTGGCGCGCACGGGGCCGCCGCCGGTGTCCGAGCTCAGCGCGCGCTCCAGCCAGTCGCGCCCCTCGGCGAGGTGCCCACCAGCGATCCAGAACGTCGTCAGGTCCGTTGCCAGCGCCATGGCTTCGGCCGGGTCGCCGGCGCTCAGGCACGACTCAAGCGCGGCCCGCACGTTGGCAACCTCGCCGTGCAGCAGGAGAACCCACTCCAGCTGCGCCTCTGTCAGCTCGTGCGCGGCGTAGTCCCTGCCGAGCTCGCGGTAGTACGCGCGATGACGCGCCACGGCGGCCTCGGTCGCGCCGGACTCGGCCAGCCGGTCGGCGCCGAACTGCGCCAACATGCCGAGCATCCGGTAGCGCGCGCCGCGACCGTAGGTGTCGGAGTCCCTTGTCAACACCGACTTGTCGACAAGGTCGGCGAGTAGCCGCATGACGTCGGCGCGCTCGACGCCGTCCGCCGCGCACACCGCCTCGGCGGCCGCGAGGTCGAACCCGCCGCGAAACACCGACAGCCGCGCCCACATCGCCCGTTCCGATGGCGCGCAGAGCTGGCAGCTCCAGTCGATCAGCGCACCAAGGTCCTGCTGCCGCGCGGGCGCGGTGCGCAACCCACCGGTGAGCCACGACGTGTCGTCGAGCCGGTCGGCCAGTTCCCGCAGTGACAGCACCCGCATCCAGACGGCTGCCAGCTCGATCGCAAGCGGCACGCCGTCGACGCTGCGGCAGATCGCGGCGACAAGCTGCCGGTTCTCCGGCGTCACGTCGAACCCCGGCGCCACCGCCTTCGCGCGGTCGCAGAACAGCGACACCGACTCGTGCCCGACGGTGTCCGCGCTGGCCGCACCGTCCGAGGGGATGGCGAACGGTTCGATCGGCAGCAGATGCTCGCCCTCGACGCCGAGGCGCTGCCTGCTTGTGGCCAGCACCCGCAGCTCGGGCGCCGCGGCGAGGAGCTTGCCGATCAGCATGGCACCTGCGTCGGGGACGTGCTCGCAGTTGTCAAGCACCAGCAGCGCGTACTTGTCCGCGAGGTACTCGGCGAGCCGGTCGACCGGCTGCACGGCCTCGTCGCGCAGGCCGAACGCCGACGCGACGGTCCGAGGCAGCAACCGGGGATCGTCCAGCGCGGACAGCTCGACGAGCCAGGCGCCGTCGGCGAAACTGCGCTGCATCTCGCTCGCCGCGTGGGTGGCCAGCCGGGTCTTGCCGACACCGCCCGCGCCGGTCAGCGTCACCATCCGCGAGGACGACAGCAGCCTGCGCAGCTCGGCCATTTCGTGCCGTCTGCCGATGAAGCTGGTGACCTCCGCGGGGAACGCTCCGTCCACCACATCAGACTAAGCGCCGAGCGCCGATAAGTCGCCGTACACGCGTGCTGAAGCGCGGGCCGGGACGTGGCTCCCGGCCCGCGGTCGGCGATCAGCCGTGGTTACCGGCGTGCCGCCTGGCGTGCTGTCATCATGGGCAGCATCGCGGCCAGGCCGAACACGACGACCGCCGCACCGCCGATGATGTTGCTCAGCAACATCCCGGTGGTGGCGTCCACGCCGCTCATCACCCAGTGCGCGATGATGATCCACACGCCAAGCAGCGGGCACACCCACGTCAGCCGATGGGTGCGCTCGTACGCGAACGCGTACCCCGCGCCGAGCCCCGCGATCGCGAGGCCGATGACGAGGTTGTTGATCGCCACAGCCGAATCACTGAACCCGACGATCCACGGCGACAACGCCACGAACAGGCCCGAGAGGACGGTCAGCGCGTCCGAAGCCTGCGCGGTCGGCGTCTCCGCGGCGCGCTCGTACCGAGCGCCCATCGCCACGATGTCGGGATGCTCGGCAAGGTGGGCCGAACCGGTACTCATGTTCTCCGTCGACATCCCAATCACCTCCAGGTGAGATGGTTCCCCTAGTTCCTGAATTATCCACCTTTGACCGGGGTAAAGACCATGTCAAATTGGTCTCGGATGGTGCGTCCTTCCTGGCCCCTGGCGTACCGGCGTAGGTTGTGGCGTGATGCCCACCTCGCACAACTATCGCCCTACCCGGGCGGATCTCAACGCCGCGCGGGACCGCACCATCCCGGACGTCCTCGCGGCCGACCTGCGGGTGCTGTTCTGCGGCATCAACCCCAGCCTCTACTCGGGCGCGACCGGACATCACTTCGCGCGGCCGGGAAACCGGTTCTGGCCCGCGCTGCACCGCGCCGGTTTCACCCCTCGGCAGCTGCACCCCAACGAGCAGGACGAACTGCCACACCACGGCCTCGGCGTCACGAACCTGGTCCGCAGGGCCACCGCCCGCGCCGACGAGCTAACCGACGCCGAACTGCGGGACGGCGCCGCGCGCCTGGCGTCGCTGGCCCGGCGATATCGGCCGCGCGCGATCGCCGTCGTCGGGGTGACCGCGTACCGCACGGCGTTCGGACGCCTACGGGCCGTGGTCGGACCACAGCAGAAACGCATCGAGGACGCCGTGCTGTGGGTGTTGCCGAACCCGAGCGGCCTCAACGCCCACTACCAGCTCCCCGACCTCGCGGCGGAGTTCGGCGCGCTGCGCGAGCACGTCGACGCGAGCATCAGGAGCTGACGGCCTACCGGGGCTGCCGCGATCCGCGCGCAACAGCTGGGTGGCGATGCTGGCGGCTCGGAGCTGCACCGCGAGCGGCTACCTGCCGCGCGCGGGCGGCCCCCACTCGGTGTGCTCGCGGAGCTTGTGCTTGAGCAGCTTGCCGCCGGGGTTGCGCGGCAGCGGCTCTGGCGATACCGCGAAGAACTGCGGGATCTTGAAGTCGGCGAGCCGTTCGGTGAGGTAGGCGATCACCGCGTCGGAGTCGAACTCGGCGCTGGCCGCTGGCACGACGACCGCGCCGACCTTCTCCCCCATGACGTCGTCGGGCACGCCGACCACCGCGGCCTCCGCGACGCCGGGCGCACCGGCGAGCGCGTTCTCCACCTCGACGGAGTACACGTTCTCGCCGCCCCGATTGATCATGTCCTTGGCACGGTCAACGATGTAGACCAGGCCCTCGTCGTCGATCCGCGCGAGATCGCCGCTGTGCAGCCAGCCGTCGACGAAGGTGTTCGCACTCGCCTCTGGCTTGTTCCAGTAGCTGGCGACCACGTTCGGCCCACGGATCAACAGCTCGCCGACTCCCGTGTCCGGGTTGGGCGAGTCCAGCGCCAGGTCAACGACAGGCGCGGCGAACCCAACCGAGTCGGCATGCTCGGCGGCCCACTCGTGTGGCAGGTAGGTCGTGATGGAGGACGTCTCGGTGAGCCCGAACCCGTTGCCGACCCTGGCTTGCGGGAACTCCCTGGTAATCCGGTGCACAAGCGACGGCGCGATCGGCGCCCCGCCGTAGGCGATGCGGCTGACGGTGTCCAGCGCGAACTCGCCGAAGTTCGGCTGCGCCAGCGCCAGCGCGTAGATCGCGGGCACGCTGGTCAGGACGTCGATGCGCTCGTCTTCGATGGTGTGCAGGAACCGCTGCACGTCGAAGGTCGGCAGCACCACCGTCGTGCCGCCGAGCGCGAGCTGCACCAGGAGCTGACTGTTGCAGCCGGTGACGTGGAACAGCGGCACCGAGACGAGGTTGCGCAGGCGGGGTCCCTCGGAGCGGTCCAGCTCGATCACCCGCAGCGCTGTCTCCACATTGGACAGAAAATTCTCGTGGTTCGTCATGGCACCCTTCGGGAAACCAGTGGTGCCACTGGTGTAGAAGATCGCCGCGAGGTCGCCCTTGCCGAGGTCGTCGGCGGCGGTCGGCGCCCCCTCCGGTAACGGCTGGGCCTGCCGGAAGACGTAGCTGGCGCCGGAGTCCGCGAGCACGTAGTCGATCTCCGGGTCGGTGAACCGGGTGTTCACGGGCACCGCGACCGCGCCGGCCAGCAGCGCGCCGAGGAAGCCGACCACCCAGTCGGCCCCTGCGGGCAAGAGGATGGCCACCCGGTCGCCACGCCGCACGTCCTCGGCGTGCAGGCCACCGGCGACGCGCGCGGCGCGGTCCCACAGCTCCCGGTAGGTCAGCCGGGGGCCACCGACCTCGACAACCGCCTCGTTGTCCTGCCAGGCGTCCACGGTGTCGCGCAGCATCGCGACCAGCGAGGACGGCAGGTCCTGGTAGCGCGCGATGCCGTCGTCGCCGCGCACGACACCGGAGGTGTCGAACGGCGCTGCACCGCGCGGACGTGGTTCGACCGGCACCGTGCTCACCCCTTCGGTGTGAAGTAGCGGCGCGGGTTGTCCACCATCATCGTGCTGATCTGGTCGTCGCTGACACCCTGCTCACGTAGAGCGGGCAGCACGTCCCGCGAGATGTGCAGGTAGTGCCAGTTCGGCGCGGCCTGCGCGAGCATCTGCTGCGACTCCTCGCCGGAGAAGAAGTCCATGTAGCACGCGGCGTCGTGGCTGATCACGATGCGGTCGGCGTAGCCATGCCCGCACAGCGTGGCGATGGTGCGGACTCGCTCGTCGGTCGGGTTGAACATGTCGAGGCCGAAACGGTCACAGCCGATCGTCGCGCCCTGGTCCATGATCCACTTGAGATAGTCGAGGTCGTTGGAGTCGCCCGCGTGCCCGATCACCACCTTGGTGAGATCGACGCCGTGCTCGCGGTAGAAGTCGAGCGCCAGCCTGCCGGTCTGGTGCGCGGCGTTGGTGTGCACGGTGATCGGGACCCCGGTCTCCTGGTGCGTCTCGCAGATCGCCGCCTGCACGCGGGCCTGGTCGGGCGTCATGCCCCGCTCCTCCACAACGCCCTTCAGCAGCGCCGCACGCACTCCGGTGCCTCCGATGCCCTTACGGATGTCGCGCACGAACATCTCGATCATCAGCTCAGGACCGCCCAGCAGCGTGTCAGGACCGCGATACGCGAAATAGCGCGGGATCTCGTCGAAGGTGTACAGGCCGGTCGCGGCGACGATGTTGATGTCGGCCTCGGCGTTGACCTCCTGGATGCGCGGAATGTAGCGGCCGAGCCCAACGACCGTCGGGTCAACGATGGTGTCGACCCCGGCCAGCTTGAGCTGCCGCAGCTTGGCGATCGCGTCGGAGACCCGCTCCTGCTCGTCCCACCACTGGTCGCCGTAGTTCTGCATCACGTCTGGGGTCAGCACGAAGACGTGCTCGTGCATCAGAGTCGTGCCAAGGGCATCGACGTCTACTGGCCCACGCACGGTGTCGACGGTAGCCATGCCTCTCCCTGTCGCTGGGGTGCGATTGTCGAGAACGGCGATGCCGAACGACCACGCTAACCCGGGTCCGCCGCCGTGACCAGACCCACGACGTCGTCCTGTGCGGCGCACACAATTCGAGGGAGCTTCCGAGGTGAAACGGAAGCTCCCTCGAGTCCGCGTCAGGCGGATGTGCCGCAGATGGTCCCGGTGGTCGCCATGCCAATGGGATCGCACGCGTAGAGCAGCCGTTTGCCGGGGTGCTCGGTCACCGTCCAGAACTCGTCAACGCCGCCTGCCGTGTTCGGCCAGTGCGAGAGGTCCTCGACGCCGACGCCGCCGTAATGCGTCTCGGTGATCGACAGCGAACCGGTCGAGGTGCCCGGCGCTTCCGCGACGTACAGCCTGCCGAGGTTGTCGACGCCTCGGCTGCGGCTCAGGTACCAGGTGCCGTTGTGGCTGACCGCGCCCTGCACGCTTGTCACAGGAAGGCGGTAGGCCGACGTGGCCCGCCACAGGCCATCGGTCAGCTTCGGCTTGCCGGTCGTGCCAGCCAGCGGCCAGCGCGCGACGCGCCCGTAGGTGTCGCGGGAGTACTCGCCGGACGTCAGGTGGTCGGTGCCGCTGCGGTCGAGACCGGTGAACGAGAACTTCGGCGAGCCGCCGCCGTAGCACGTTCCCGGCGGCGTGTTCGGGTTCACGTACGCCGCGACCTGTGGCATGACGTAGCGATAGCCGTGCCCGTAGTAGACGCCGCTGTGCCTGCCGATCCGGTACTTGTCGCTGGTGTCGCCATTGGACGCGGTCTTCAGGTCGAAGATGTAGCGCATGTCGAACACCCGGAAGCCGCGGTTGGTGTCGGCCACGTACAGGTAGTTGCCGTACCAGGAGATGCCGCCCGCGTGCAGTTCCGGGCAGCTGCCGATCTGCTTGGTGCGCAGGCTCATGTACGTCGGGTTGCCGTAGCTGTTGATGTAGGGATAGGCGAGCAGCACGTGCTGGTACTTAGCGGTGTCAGGATCGAAGAAGGTGATCCGTACGCCCTTGATCTTGTCCGCGTCACCGCCGGACTGCCCGCCGTCCTCTGGCGCCTTGTCGTACCAGCTGATCAGGATCGCGCGCTTGGTGCCCCAGAGCTGGTCGGACTGGGCGTCGGCGACCGTCGTCACGCCTTGCGGCATCCACTCGACGGTGGCGCCGACGCGGCTGCTGTCACCCGCGTCGAAGCAGAAGCTGCGGCCGACGTGCTCGAAACCCTTGGTCGCCGTCGGGTTGCATGTCGTCGGCGACGTGCTGCTGACTCCGGTCCGGTTCACCTGGTCAAGCAGGTTCTGCACGCCGAGCTTGGGCAGCTCCGCGTCGAGTTTGTTCACCCTGTCCTGCAGCTCGGCCTGGTTGTTCGCCGGCCTGAGCACGAAGTCGGCCAGGCCGGGGTCCGCGTGCGCGGTGCCTGCCGTCAGCACGACGCCCGAGGCAAGCGCGAGCGCCGCGAGCAGGGCGCGGCCGGACGGTTTTCGGAACATGACGTTCTCCCCATGTCGATGGTCATGAACGCCTTTCAGACCACCGGGAAAAGCACACCGTTCCCAGGTTCACCCGTTTCGCCCAATAGCTGCCAACCGGACTAGCCGCTCGCCACGCGCCGCTGCCGGCGTGCCGGGTGGCCCGCCTCGCCGCCCCACAGGTTCGGGGTGCCTTCCCCCTCGACGTAGTCCAGCTCGCGTTCGAGGAAGTCGGCCATCCGCTGCGCGGCAAGCCGGACGGCCTTCCGTTGCATGGCGTCGAGGCCGGGTGCCAGCCGCGTCTCGACCCGGACGCCGGTGGGAGTGACCGTTCGCTTCCACAGCCCGACGTTGCCGCGATCGACGATCACCGGCGCCCAGAACGGATCGTTGCTGTCGGCGTGCGGATGCGCGTGCGCCGTCGGAAAGGTCAGTGCGGGATAGGTGAGCACGGCCTCGTCGTAGACGGGCAACAGGAACGCGGTCTCCCGCCGCGTCGTACGGCTCGGCACCGACGGGTCGAACCACAGCGTCGTGCCGTCGACGTCCACGTGCTCGAGGTCGGCAGCGACGTCGGCGAGCGCGGCTTTGGTGTCGGCAACGGTCAGCGACGACCACCGGGTTAAGTCCTTCACCGAGGCCGGGCCGTGACCCGCGAAGAACCGCCGTACCAACTCCACCAGCGCCTCGTGCGGGTCGCGCTCCCGCGTGGCAGGCACGACCTCGTCGACAAGGGCGTACGAATGCTGCTTGCCCTTGACCGGACCCGAACAGATCACGCCGCGCAGCTCCGCGAGCAGCAACGTGTGCCCGAGCTGTTCCCCTGACTCGGGTAAGCCGGTGCGCGCGGCGAACTCCGCGCCGATCTCCTTGCGCGTCAGGTACCTCCGCCCGCGCAGTAGCTCAGGCAGCAGGTCGAGCGCCCGGTGCAGCAACGGGGTGTCATCCAGCCCGAGCTGGCGGTGCCGGGCGCCCATCGACCGTTCCACCCGATGCGATGTCAGGGCGAGAATCCAGCGCAGATCCTCCGGCGCCACGAAATGCCATGTCGGCCGGAGGATGTGGGTCCGGACGATATCGCCACGGTCGAGGGCGGCCCGCACCGAAGAGTACGTCACGTCCTTGCTGCGCATGCTAAGGGAAAAGAGGGCGTGATCGCGCTCCTGGGCCTGCACGCAGGTCAGCAGCCGAACCGCGTCGCCCGCGCGCGGCAGCGGCGCAGAGGTCAGTCGTTGGGTTGCCAGTCGCCTGCGCAGGACACCGTCGCGAAGCCGGGTGCTCATGAACGTCATCCTGCCGCAGCACACCGACATTTCATATCTCCAGAACATTTCCAGAACGGACCCGCGTGACGTCGGGGGCGGCCTCACCGCGTACCGCGAGGTCCACGGAAGTGGGCATGTGCGACGTGGAAGACCTGGCAGCTGAGATGTCGCCACAGCGAGCGAGACCACGGTGCACGGCCGTTGCCCTGCACCAGCCGGAAGCCGGGATGCTGACGGTGCGCTGCGTGGTTGGCGTGCACGCCGGTGCCGGACACCCGAAGGCGCAGAGTTGATCTTCGTTCGCTACGGCACCTCCGACTGCGGACACGAGGAGTACCGGCACCCGCTTCGCCCGCCGACAATTGCCCCCGGGATATGCATCAAGTCCACCTCGGCCAGTGGCAGCTACGACACCGCTTCAGGAACCTCCATGACCAGCTCCATGTAGCCGGTCCGACAGCGCCGTGAGCAGGTCCGTCCAGGACCATTGGAACTGGTCAGGCACGCACGGCGCGGGTGTCACGGGCGGCGAGCCGCGCCGTGTCGGCGGTGCGGTCGTCGGTTTGCTGTTCGGCGTCGCGTTCGGCGGCGACGCGGGCGTGATAGAGCCGCACTTCGGTGTCGATCCGCTCGGCGTCCCAGCCGAGCGGCTCCGCGAGCAGCTCGGCGGCGGCCTTGGCGCTGTCGGTGCCGCGATGGGCGACGTCGAGGCACACCCTGGTGCGGCGGGTGAGGACGTCGCCGAGGTGTGTCGCCGCCTCGTGCGTGGCGCCGTAGCGGATCTCCGCCTTCAGGTAGCGGTCGGCTCCCGGCAGCGAGTCGAGCAGCGTCGGGTCGTCGGCGCCGGGCGCGAGTACTTCGTCGATGAGGGTGCCGTAGCGGTCGAGCAGCAACCGGGCACGCCAGGCGGGTAGCCGGTGTTCGGCGGCGATCCGCTCGGCCTGGTTGACCGCGGCGTGGTAGCCGTCGGCGCCGAGCAGCGGGACGCGCTCGGTCACGGACGGTGGCACCCGCTCGTCGAGGTCGGCGGCGGCCGCGTCGACGGCGTCGGCCGCCATAACCCGGTAGGTGGTGTACTTGCCGCCCGCGACGGAGATCAGACCGGGTTGCGGTCGCGCGACAGCGTGTTCGCGGGAGAGCTGGCTGGTGTCCTCGGACTCGCCCGCCAACAGCGGCCGCAGCCCGGCGTAGACGCCGACGACGTCGTCGTGGCTCAGTGGCGCGGCGAGCACGGCGTTGACCCGGTCGAGGAGGTAGTCGATGTCGCCCTGGCTGGCGGCGGGGTGTGCCTTGTCGAGGTTCCAGTCGGTGTCGGTGGTGCCGATCAGCCAGTGGTCGTCCCACGGGATGACGAACAGCACCGACTTCTCGGTGCGCAGGATCAGGCCGGTTTCCGAGGCGATCCGGTCGCGCGACACGAGGATGTGCACGCCTTTGGAGGCACGGACGCGGAACCTGCCCCTGCTGTCGGTGAGCGCCTGGATGTCGTCGGTCCACACGCCGGTGCAGTTGATGACGACGCGGGCGTACACGGTGGCGGTGCGGCCGGTTTCGGCGTCGCGCAGCCTGGCGCCGATGACCCGGCCGCCCTCCCGGATCAGCTCGGCGACCTCGGTGGAGTTGCGCACCACCGCGCCGTGGTGCGCGGCGGTGCGGATCGTGGTGAGGGTGTGCCGTGCGTCGTCGGTGGTGGCGTCCCAGTAGCGGACCGCGCCTACGAGGGTGTCCGGGCGAAGGGCGGGGCAGAGCGCGCGGGCGCCGGTGCGGGTGAGGTGCCGGTGTCTGGGGAGCGCGTGGGAGCCGCCCATGGTGTCGTACAGCACGAGCCCGGCGCCGACGTATGGTCGTTCGACGATCCTGCGCCGCAGCGGGTAGAGGAACGACACCGGTTTGACTAGGTGCGGCGCGATGGTGGTGAGCATCAGGTCGCGTTCGGTGAGTGCTTCCCGCACCAGCCCGAAGTTGAGCTGTTCGAGGTAGCGCAGCCCGCCGTGGAACAGCTTGCTCGACCGCGACGACGTGCCGCAGGCGAAGTCGCGGGCCTCCACGAGCGCCGTGGACAGCCCCCTGGTGACGGCGTCGAGCGCGGTGCCAGCGCCGGTGACGCCGCCACCGATGACGAGGACATCGAATCGGCCGTCGTCGAGGCGCCGCCAGGCGTCGGCGCGGTACTCCGGTCCGAGTCGGGATGATCGGCTCATGGTGTGCCTCCTATGCGTTGACGGCGACCGCCGCGTGCGTGGTGAGCTGCTCGCGCGCGGCGGCGACGACGGCGTCGTGGGTGAAGCCGAACCTGGTTCGCAGCGCCTCCAGCGGGGCGGAGGCGCCGAAGGTCGTCATGGCCACGATCGTTCCGCCGGTGCCCGCGTAACGTTCCCAGCCGAGCGGAGACGCCTGTTCGATCGCGACCCGCGCCGTCACCGCTGGGGGTAGCACCTGCTCGCGGTAGTCGCGTGGTTGGCGGTCGAACAGCTTCCAGGACGGCAGGCTGACCACCCTGGCGCGTATCCCGTCCGCGATCAGCGTCTCGTACGCGGCGACGGCGAGGTGGACCTCGCTGCCGCTGGCGATGAGGATCACCTCGGGGTCGTCGGGACCGGAGGCGTCGGCGAGCACGTACCCGCCTCGGGCCACGCCGGACGCCGGGGCGTAGCGGATGCGGTCCAATGTGGGCAGTGCCTGCCGGGTGAGGACCAATGCGACGGGCTCGTGCCGGAGTGGGGCCATAACGCGCCATGCCTCGGCGACTTCGTTGGCGTCGCAGGGCCGCAGGTCGATCAGGCCGGGGGTGGCGCGAAGCGCGGCGAGTTGCTCGACCGGCTGGTGAGTGGGGCCGTCCTCACCGACGCCGATCGAGTCGTGCGTGTAGACGTGGATGACCGGGAGTTCCATCAGCGAGGACAGCCGCACCGCGCCGCGCTGGAAGTCGGAGAAGATGAGGAACCCCGACTGCAGCGCGCGGATGTCGCTCAGCGCCAGCCCATTCGCGATGGCGGCCGCAGCGTGCTCACGCACCCCGAAGTGCAGGTTCCGTCCAGTGTGGACGTCGGGGGCGAAGTCACCGGCGCCGTCGAGGGTCAACCGGGTCTTGGTCGACGGGGCGAGGTCCGCGGATCCGGACAGCAGCCACGGCACCCGCGCGGCGACGGCGTTGAGCACCGTGCCGTTGGCCGCGCGGGTCGCGATACCCTTCGGGTCGGCGGGGAAGGTGGGGATCTCGGCGTCCCAGTCATCGGGCAGCCGTCGCCGGTGCATCCGGTCGAGGGCATCGGCGAGATCGGGGTAGGCAGCGCGGTAGGCGTCGAACATCTCCTGCCACGCCAGCCGAACGTCCCGCCCGCGCGCGCCGATGCCGGCGGCGAAGTGCCGGTACACCTCGGGCGGCACGTGGAACGCGGCGTCCTCGGGCCAGCCGTAGTTCCGCTTGGCGGCGCGGACCTCGTCCTCGCCGAGTGGTTCGCCGTGTGCCGACGCGGTGCCCTGCTTGGTGGGCGCGCCGTAGCCGATCTGGCTGTCCACGATGATGAGAGTCGGCGCCTGCCGCTGCCGCCGGAACGCCTGGAACGCGCCGGTGAGCGCCTCGACGTCGTTGGCGTCGCTGACATGCTCGACGTGCCAGCCATATCCGGCGAACCGGGTGGCGACGTCCTCGCTGAACGCCAGCTCGGTGGCGCCTTCGATGGTGATCCGGTTGCTGTCGTAGATCCAGCACAGGTTGTCCAGCCGCAGGTGCCCGGCGAGCGAGGCGGCCTCGGCGCAGACGCCTTCCATGAGGTCGCCGTCGCCGCAGAGGGCGTAGACGTCGTAGTCGAACAGCTCGAAGCCCGGCCGGTTGAAGGTGGCTGCCTGCCACTTGCCAGCGATCGCCATGCCGACGGTGCTGGCCGCGCCCGTCCCCAGTGGACCGGTGGTGCACTCGACCCCGGTGGTCACGCCGTGCTCGGGGTGGCCGGGGCACGGCGAGTCCAGCTGCCGGAACCGCTTCAGGTCCGATAGCGATACCGCAGGCTTGTCGGTGTCGGCGGCGGTGACGGCCGCCAGGTGCAGTAGCGCGTACAGCAGCGTCGAGGCGTGGCCGGCGGAGAGCACGAACCGGTCGCGGTTGCTCCAGGCGAACGCCTCGGGGTCCAGCCGCAGGAACCGTTGCCAGAGCGTGTAGGCGACCGGTGCCAGCGCCATTGGCGCTCCGGGGTGTCCTGAGCCTGCCGCCTGCACCGCGTCCATCGCGAGCGTGCGGATGGTCGTGATCGACAGCTGGTCGAGGTCGGGGGAAGCAGGGGTCATGTCACTCCTCTGTGGTGCGGCTCCGTAGCGCGGACAGCCGCGGGAACACGGGTTTGAGTGCGGGATAGACGTCGCGGTACACGGCGAAGGTGTCGCGATAACGCTGGTGGGCGGCAGTGTCCGGCTCCCTGACGGCGCTGACACGGCTCATCCGGGTCGCGATCTCGGTGAGGTCGCTGACGCCGTCGATCCCGGCGGCCGACGCGGCCAGCATCGCCGCACCCAGCGCGGTGGTCTCTGGCTCGGCGCTGATCGCGATGGGGCGTTCCAGGACGTCGGCAAGCAGCTGGGTCAGCGCATCGGACCGGGACGCCCCGCCCATCACCACCAACCGCTCCACCTGCTGCCCGGTGGCGTCCTCCAGCAGTTCGAGGGTCAGCCGCTCCTCGTAGGCCAGACCTTCCAGCACCGCCCGGCAGATCTCGGCGCGACTGTGGCTGTCGGTCATGCCGATGAAGCAGCCACGGGCGGCCGCATCCCAGTGCGGCGACTCGGCGCTGGTGAGGTAGGGCAGGTAGAGCAGGCCGTCCGCGCCGGGAGCGGCCGAGGTGGCGAGGGCGCTGAACTCGTCCTCGGGCATGGGTGTGCCGTCTGACGCCGCGAGCAGGTCGCGCACCCACGCGATGGACAGCACCCCGGATGAGAGCAGCGCTTCGATGGTGTAGGCGCCTGCGATGGGGCTGGCCAGCGTCCGGAACGCCCGGGAGTGCACGTAGTCGGCCGCGTGGGTGCCCAGGGTCAGTCCGGTGCCGAGATTGAGGTAGGCGTGGTGCTGGTCGAGCACGGCGGCGCCGAGTCCGGCGCACTGGCCGTCGCCCGCCCCCGCCACAACGGGCAGATCGGTCGGCAGCCCGGTCGCCTCGGCCGCGTCCTTGCTGACCCGGCCGATGACCGTGCCTGGCGCCGTCAACACGGGCAGCTGCTCCTCGGCGAGTCCGGCCATCGCCAGCAGCCGGGGGGACCAGGAGAAGGTGCGCATGTCCAGCAACGACAGCGGATCAGCGCACGCCCAACTCGTGGCACGCGCGCCAGTGAGCCTGCGGACCAGGTAGCCGTGCACGTCGAGCACGAGCGCCGTGCGGTCGATGACCTCCGGCTCGTGCTCGGCGACCCAGGCCAGTTTGTACAGGCTCGGGGTGGTCGACGGTGGCTTGCCGGACAGCTCATGCACCTCGGCGCTGCCGAGCCGGTCGATCTGCGCGCGGGCGCGGGTGTCCAGCCACAGGATCGCGGGCCGGACGGGCTGGTCGTGCTCGTCGAGGCAGACGAACGTCTCGCGCTGGTGGGTCAGGCCGAGCGCGACGGGTTCCGCGCCCTGCTCGCCGAGCGTGGTGACCAGTTCGGACAGTGCCTGTGTCGTCGCGTGCCACCAGTCGTCAGGGTGCTGTTCTTGCCAGCCGGGATACGGAGTGCTCCGGGAAAAGCCACGGCGGCTTTCCGCGATCGCCGAACCGTCCGGGGTGAACGCGACCGCCTTGCTGCCGGTCGTCGAGCAGTCGACGCCGATGATGACGGAAAACGTGGGGGACATGGCCGTGGCCTCCGATGTACCGACTGGGGTTCAGGTGCTGGGCAGCACGGCGTTTGTCAGCCGCGTGACGGGGTCTGCCTCGCCGTCAAGGATGCCGGTTACGGCCCGCAGCAGCGGTAGCGCGGGCCACGTGTCGGGTGCTCGCTGGTCGACCAGATGGGTGGCCAGCCGGGCGGCGGGAACCCCTTCGACGGTCTGCTCGGCCACTCGCATCGCATCCAGTGCCGCGACGGCGCTCTGGCCGCGGCCGATCCTGGCGCCGTAGATCTTGTTGCGGCCGGACAACCCGGTGACCTCGAGGTCCCCGGCGCCGGCGAGTCCGTACGCGGTCGCCTGGTCGCCCCCGACGCTCCGGCAGAGCAGCACCAGCTCCTTGACCGCCTGCGCGAACACCGCGGCCTTGAGGTCGTGCCACGGGTGCCCGCCTCGTTCACCGAGCCCGTCGGCGATCCCCAATGCGATCGCGTAGACGTTCTTCATCGGGGCGCACACTTCGACACCGTCGCGGTCGGCGAGCGCCTCGGCGCGGTAATGCTCGGTCGCGACGGACTTGGCGAGCTCAGCGGCCAGCTCGGCGTCCGGCGCGGCGAACACCGACGCGGTCGGCCTGCGCGCGGCGACCTCGTTGGCCTTGCACGGCCCGCCGACCGCGACCACCGGCGGCAGCGTGATGCCGCGCTCACCTGCCGCGTCCGCCACCGCTTCCGGCAGCAGGCGGACTCGCCCTTCGGTGTCGGGGGCGAGGCCCTTCGTGGTCAGCAGCACCGCGCGCGCCGTGCCGAGGTGCCGGGCCGCGCGCCAAGTCACCTCCTCGGCGCCCGCTGATGCGACGGCGAGCACCACCAGCTCGGCGCCGTCCAGCGCGGAAGGCAGTTCGATGGCGGTGAACAGCTCCGTCCCAGCGGCAAGGGGTACCCCCGTCCGGGGGTGCGGTTGGCCGTCCCGGCAGGCGGCCACCAGGTGATCGTCCAGCCACGTGCCCCATAGCCGCACCTCCCAGCCGGCGTCGCGCAGCGGCGTCGCCAGCGCGGATCCCATCGCGCCCGCGCCGAGGACGGTGACTATTGGCGCGATCATCGCCGTCCCACGCTCACCTCGTCGAGAGCCCGCAGCTTGGCGACCTTCGACGCCGATCGTCCGCCCTCGAACTCGCTGCCGAGCCACGCGTCCACGATGGCGCGGGCGAGCTCGGGGCCGACGGTCCTCGCGCCGAGCGTAAGCACCTGGGCGTCGTTCGACTTGCGTGCCCGCTGCGCGCTGTAGGTGTCCGCTGCCTGGGCGGCGCGGACGCCGGGCACCTTGTTCGCCGCGATCGCCATGCCGATGCCGGTGCCGCACAACAGGAGCGCGCGGTCGTACGTACCGTCGGCGACCCGCTGTGCCACGTCGACCGCGACGTCGGGGTAGTCGATCGGGTCATCCGCCGTCGACGGTCCGTAGTGGTCAACTTCGAACCCCCGCGCCTCAAGATGCGCGGCGAGTACCTCCCTGAGTCCGATCGCCGCCTCGTCATTGCCCACGGCGATACGTCGTCGTTCCGGCATTCCGATCTCCTGCTCCGCGACCATCAACCCGATCGCTTAGTAACACGAACTATGTGGACTACACCGTTATAAGTGTTGAAAACATCGGAACGCAAGTGTTGACATGATAATTTTCACGCGCATTATGTAACTAACAACATCACTGATGTGAGGTGCTCAGCGAAGAGAGGTGACGGGCGATGAAGGCCAGATCACGTGAGGACATCCCGGTAAGCCGGGAGGACGTGACATGACGGCGGCAGGCGACGTTCCTGCCCTCGAGTGCGCAGGGCTGACCAAGTCGTTCGGCGGGATCCCCGTACTGCGTGGAGTCTCGCTGCGGCTCGAAGCCGGAGCGGTCACCGCGCTCGTGGGCGAGAACGGCGCGGGCAAGTCGACCGCGATGAAGATCGCCGCCGGACAGCTCAAGGCCGACACCGGGAGCGTCACGGTGAACGGCACCGGCCTGCACCGCGCCGATCCCGGGCTGGCGCGTCAGCTCGGGGTGGCGATCGTGCCGCAGGAGCTGGCGCCGATCGAGGACATGACGGTCTACGAGAACCTCTTCCTGGGCCGAGAACTACGCAGCAGGACCGGTCTGCTCGACCGGCGCGGCATGATCGCCGACGCGCGCCACCTGCTCGACGAGTTCGCCATCGACGTCGATCCCACGACGAAGATGCGGCGGCTGAGCGTCGCGATGAGCCAGATCGTCGAGATCGCCAAGGCCACCAGCTGGGGCGCGAAGGTCATCATGCTCGACGAGCCGACATCGGCCATCCCCGAACGCGAGGTCGCCCGCCTCTACGACGTCATGGCGCGACTGCGCGACGACGGTGTCGCCATGCTCTACACCACGCACAAGATGGACGAGATCCGCGCCATCGCCGATCGCGTCGTCGTGCTGCGCGACGGTGCGCTTGTACTCGACCGCCCAGTCGTCGACACGACCGACGAGGAGATCGTGCAGGCCACGATCGGGCGCGACCTCGACGACCTCTTCCCCTCGGTGCCCGCACCACGCGATGACGTCGCGCTCGAGATCGACGACCTCCACGTCGTGGGGTTCGACGCGCCGATCAGCTTCAGCGTGCGGCGCGGCGAGATCCTCGGCCTCGCCGGGCTGGTCGGAGCAGGCCGCACCGAGCTGCTCGAAGCCATCTTCGGCAAGCGCGCCACGGTCGGCGGTCAGGTCAGGGTCGCGGGCAAGCCGGTGAAGCGCTCGCCCGCGGCATCGATCAACGCAGGGATGGCGCTGGTGCCGGAGGACCGCAAGGGTGCGGGACTCGTGCTGTCCATGAACGTCCTCGACAACGGGTCGCTGCCACGCCTCGCCCACTTCAGCGCGGCAGGCTGGCTGCGGCAGCGCCACCGGCGGCGGGCCGTCGGCGACGCCATGACATCGGTGGCGCTACGCAGCAGGGGACTCACCCAGCCGACCGGAACGCTGTCGGGCGGAAACCAGCAGAAGGTCGTGCTCGCCCGCTGGCTCACCGAACCCGTCGACGTCCTGCTGCTCGACGAACCGACCCGAGGTGTCGACGTCGGCGCCCGCAGCGAGATCTACCGCATCATCGCCCAGCTCGCGGCGTCTGGGATGGCCGTCGTCCTGGCGTCATCGGACATGCCCGAGGTCCTCGGGCTCTCCCACCGCATCCTCGTGCTCCGGTCAGGGGCCGTGGCAGGCGGCCTCGACGGCGACGCGATCACGGCACCGGACGTCCAGCGCACGATCTTCCACCTCGCCGCCGGTTTCGACCCTGAGACCGGCGAGCCGGAAGCAACGCCCCAGCTCGCGAAGGAACACCGATCATGACGATCACAACCAAGGACACCGACAACACCCTCCGAACGGTCACGGCGAGTGGCGGGCAGGCAGAACCAGGCGTGCCGGGGCGGTTCAGCGGCTCCTGGCTCCGCGAACAGCTCATCCGGCACGCCATGGTCGTCGTGATGGTGCTGATCATCGCCTACTTCAGCTACCGCAGCGCGCAGTTCGGCACGCTGGAGAACTGGCAAACCATCGCCATCGCCGCCGCCCCGTTCGCGCTCATCGCGCTTGGCCAGACGCTGGTCATCCTCACCGGCGGCATCGACCTCTCGGTCGGCAGCGTCATCGCGGTCAGTGCCATGGCGGCCGCCGCGACCGTCAAGGACCATCCGGAGCGGCTGCTGCTCGCCGTGCTGGTCGCGGCGTTCGTCGGTCTGCTCGCCGGGTCCATCAACGGCCTGCTCGTCGCCCGCCTCAACGTCCCGCCATTCATCGCAACCCTCGGCATGCTCACAACCGCATCGGGATTCGCCTACGTCATCGGCAACGGCGCCCCGATCAACGGACTGCCACCGAACTTCGGCAGCATCGCGAACTCGACGGTCTTCGGCATCGAGGTGCCCGTGTTGGTGATGATCGCGGGCATCCTCGTCCTCGCGGTGGTCATGTCCCGCACCTCCTACGGCATGCGGGTGTATGCCGTCGGCGGCAACCGCGCGGCCGCCGAACTCGCCGGTATCAAGGTGCCACGAGTCCTGTTCAGCGTGTACGCGATATCCGGGTTGCTCGCCGGGTTGTCGGGGGTCATCCTCGCCTCCCGCGTGATCTCGGGCCCACCCGACCTCGGCACCGCCTACGAACTGGACGCGATCGCCGCCGTCGTGATCGGCGGCGCGAGCCTGATGGGCGGCAGGGGCACCGTATGGGGCACCGCACTCGGCCTGCTGCTCATCCAGACCCTCAACAACGGCCTCGACCTGCTCGTCGTCCCCGAGTACTGGCAGAACGTCATCAAGGGCGGGCTGATCGTGACCGCCGTCGCCGTCGACGTCTGGGCGACCAGGCGCCGGTCCTGACCGAAACCCTCCGAGCGAAAGGACTACCTCACCATGTACCGAAAACTCCTCAGGGCTGCCGCCGCCGTCGGCTGCGCCACGGTCCTGTTCGCCACCGCGGCCTGCGGGGCGGGCGACCCCGACGCGGGCAAGCTCCGGATCGGCGTCAGCGTCTACGACATGTCCTCCTTCATCACCCAAGGCAAAGAAGGCATGGAAGCCTACGCCGAGGCCAACGACCTCGCCCTGCTGTGGAACTCGGCGGGCGGCGACGTCAGCGACCAAGCCAGCCAGGTCGAGCAGCTCATCAACCAGGACGTCGACGCCATCGTCATTGTCCCGGTGCAGGCCGACTCACTCGGCCCGCAGCTGGCCAAGGCCAAGGCGGAGGGCATCCCAGTACTCGCAGTGAACACGACGCTGTCCAGCACGGCCAAGCTGGCATCGACCGTGCTGCCCGACGACGTGAAGGCCGGCGAACAGGAGATGCGGATGATGGCCGACGAGCTCGGCGGCAGGGGTGACATCGTCATCCTGCAAGGACCGCTCGGCTCCTCCCCCGAACTGGACCGCACCGAGGGAATCCAAAACGTGCTGCGGCAGCACGCCGGCATCAACGTGCTGGCCAAGGACACCGCCAACTGGGCGCGCGACGAAGCCGTCAACAAGATGAAAAACTGGCTATCCGCCTTCGGCGGCAAGATCGACGGCATCGTCGCCCAGAACGACGACATGGCCCTCGGAGCCGTGCAGGCGCTCAACGAGGCGGGCAAGGACCTGCCGGTCGTCGGTATCGACGGCATCGAGGACGGCCTGCGTGCGGTCCGCGATGGCGCCCTCATCGGCACGTCGCTACAGCACGGCAGGGTGGAGCTCGCCGCAGGGCTGGCGGTCGCCAAGCGCGTCGTCAACGGCGAGCCTGTGAAGGACACCTACACCTACGTGATGCCACCTGTCACGCCGGACAACGCCGAGGACGTCATGCGGCACGTCGTCACCGACAAGGACCAGTTCGTCCAGCAGTTGCCCGCGCTCGTTGACGAGAACATCGCCACCGGCGACATCTCCAACGAAAACCTCGCCGGACAGAGCTGAGCCAGTGGGCGGGGGTGGGCGCGTCAGCCCGCCCCGCCCTCTGACCAGCGTGCGAGACTGGTCAGCGGGGCAGCGACACCGAGCCGAACATCACCAGGG
This sequence comes from Actinophytocola sp., assembly GCA_009377385.1. Taxonomy (GTDB): domain Bacteria; phylum Actinomycetota; class Actinomycetes; order Mycobacteriales; family Pseudonocardiaceae; genus Haloechinothrix_A. The sequence goes on along the minus strand of WHUD01000021.1, from coordinate 11,417 downwards.
AGGAGCCACAATGGAGCCGATGTGGCCGAATGTGCCTGCCCGCGACGGCAAGACACGCTCGTCCAAGCAGCGCGACCGGCAACGGCAGATCGCCGAGACCGTCATCGCGGAAGGCACGATCCGCATTGACGACCTCGCCGACCGGTTCAGTGTCAGCTCCATGACGATCTACCGGGACCTCGACGAACTCGAAGCCCAGGGCGTGCTGCGCAAGACGCGCGGCCAGGTGACCGCACAGGCGTCGAGCCTGTTCGAGTCGAACACCACGTTCCGATTGAACCAGAACCAGGACGAGAAGGAAGCCCTCGCCCATGCCGCGTTCGAGCTGATCGAGCCGGGCCAGGCCATCCTCATGGAGGACTCGACGACCGGCGTCTACCTCGCCTGCCTGCTGCCCCAGCGCGCCCCGCTCACCGTGATCACGAACTTTCTCACCGTGGCCAACGAAGTCGCCCGCGAGCCGGGCATCACCCTGCACATCCTCGGCGGCCAGTTCTACGGCTGGTGCGACGCCATGATGGGCGGCGCGACCATCGACGCGATACGGAACCTGCGAGCCGACACGTTCATCACCTCGACGTCCGCGATCGTCGACGACGTCTGCTACCACCAAACGCAGGACACTGTGCTGGTGAAGAGGGCCATGTTCGAAGCTGCCGCACAGCGAATCCTCTACGTCGACCACACCAAGTTCCAGCGCCGCGCGTTGCACGCGTTGCTGCCGCTAACCGACTTCGACGTCGTCATCGTGGACTGGCTGACACCCAAGGATCACCTCAAACGGCTCCGCCAGCACGGCGTCGAGGTGATCGTGGCCGAACCGCTGCGGGGCAGCGGCCGCGCGGACGCGCGCGAACTCGGGTGAGGTTCGAACCGCACCGCCATCGGTCATAACTGCGAGAAGGGCCAGGTACCGCCGATCATCAGACTCGGTACGACGACGGCGAGGCCGAGCCCGCTCTTCGATCTCGCTCAGCATTCGCCGCTGGTTCTCAGGCAGTTCCATACGCATCGCCTGCCCCAAGTATGCCCCGACTTACTACCAGCGCGCCGAACATCGACCGCTTCATAAGCTGTCGGGATAGTCCGGGCAAGCTCGGTGTCGCGAAGCGCAGCGAGCGCATCCTTGCAGACATCCAGCGGAACCGAACGACGCCCACACGCGCGCAAATTTTCAACATCCGACTACCGCCCAAAAACACGAATGCCGCCGACTCCATTAGTCGGCGGCATTCGTGGAAATGCTGTATATGTACCCCCGATGGGATTCGAACCCACGCTACCGGCGTGAGAGGCCGGCGTCCTAGGCCGCTAGACGACGGGGGCTTGCTGTGTTCGACCTGGAGTAACTTACCAGATCGCTGCGAACCTCTCGCAGCTGGGGTACCAGGACTCGAACCTAGACTAACTGAACCAGAATCAGTCGTGCTGCCGATTACACCATACCCCAAGGGCAGGTCGCTGCCCGCCGGAAATAAATACTAGACCACGGCATCACGCCAGTAACACCGGGGGCCATCACCGTGGCGGTGGCGCTCCGAACTGCGCAAACTCGCACACCACCAGCTCGGGGATGTCGGCGAGGCTGGTGAGTCGCAGCACACCGGACTCCTCAGCCACGCCTTCGGCGTCCTGCTGACCGTCGCGGTTCAGCCAGACACCGCGCATCCCAGCGGACTGGGCGCCGATCGCGTCGGTGTGCAACCGGTCACCGACGTGCAGCGTCTCGGACGGCTCGCAGTCCAGCGCAGCGCACGCGGAGTGGAAGATCATCGGATCCGGCTTGGCCGCGCTGACCTCGCCCGCGATCGCGACGTGGTCGATGAAGCGGCCGAGCCCAAGCGCGTCGAGCTTGGCGCGTTGGTGCGAGCCGGAGGCGTTGGTCACCGCCGCGATGCTCACCCCTGCCGTGCGCAGCCAATCGAGACACGGCAGGACGTCGTCGAAGAGCCGGAACCCGGAGTGCATCTCGGCCGCGCGGCTGCGCTCGAACCGCGCGGCGTCGTGATCACTCACGTGCGTGCCGAGTTCGGCGAGGAACGCCTTGGTGCGCCTGCGATGCATCGTCGGGTAGTCGAGGTTCCCCGCGACGACCATGGCGACGTGCGCCTCGGTGACGCACTCCCAGAGCGGCCACATGTCGTCCCTGCCGATCATCGCCGCCAGGGCGTCCCTTGACGCCGACGTGAAGTCGATCAGGGTGTCGTCGATATCGAAGCACACGGCGCGCAGCTCAGCACGATCCCAAACAGTGGGATACGGCTGCGCGTTACGCGGCTCGGTCGGGGCAAGCGCGAACTCCACCTAAAGAGGCTAGATGTTCGGGGGCCTTTTTCGCCTCGTCCATCGAGGTGAACTAGGCGCGCACTGACACGGTCAAGTTATTCACTCTTCGACATTATCCAACACCCTGGTCAGCCGGGAAACCGATTTCTCGCGGCCGAGCAATTCCATGGACTCGTACAAAGGGGGTGACACTGTTCGTCCGGTTACCGCAACGCGCACCGGACCGAATGCCTTACGCGGTTTGAGACCGAGATCATCAACGAGCGCGGTTTTTAGTGCGTGTTCAATAGCATTCGCGTCCCACACTTCGAGAGCGTTCACCGCCTCAACCGACGCGCGGAGCACGGCGGCGGCGTCGCCCTTGAACGTCTTCGCCGCAGCGGCCTCCTCCACATCGAACGACGCCTCGTCGACGAACAGGAACCGGACAAGCGGCGCTGCCTCGGACAGCACCGTGACGCGCTCCTGCACCATCGGCGCGATGGCGCGCAGCGTGGCGAGCTGTTCCTTGCTCGGCTGCTCAGGCAGCACGCCGGCGTCAGTCAGGTACGGCAGCACCCGCTCGGTGAAGTCCGCGACGTCGAGCGCGCGCACGTGCGTGGCGTTGATCGCCTCTGCCTTCTTGACGTCGAACCGCGCGGGGTTGGCGCTGACGTCGCTGATCTCGAACGCGGCTACCAACTCGTCCACGCTGAAGACGTCGCGGTCCGGCGCGATGGACCAGCCGAGCAGCGCGAGGTAGTTGAGCAACCCCTCGCGGATGAACCCGCGCTCGCGGTGCAGGAACAGGTTCGACTGCGGGTCGCGTTTGGACAGTTTCTTGTTGCCATCCCCCATTACGTAGGGCAGGTGGCCGAACTCCGGCGTGAAGTCGGTGACGCCAATGCGCCGCAGCGCCGCGTAGAGCGCGAGCTGGCGTGGGGTCGACGGCAGCAGATCCTCGCCGCGCAACACGTGGGTGATGCCCATCAGCGCGTCGTCGACCGGGTTTGTCAGCGGGTACAAGGGGTCGCCGTTGCCTCGGACCAGCACAGGGTCGGGGATGGTGGCCGCGTCGAAGCTGATCTCGCCGCGCACCAGGTCATGCCAGGACAGCTGTCCCTCGGGCATCCGCAGCCGCAGCACCGGCGTGCGACCCTCGGCACGGAAGGCCGCCTTCTGCTCGTCGGTGAGGTCGCGGTCGTAGTTGTCATAGCCGAGCTGCGGGTCCTGGCCCACCGCCTCCCGGCGCGCCTTGACCTCGTCGTTCGTGGAGAACGCCTCGTAGAGTTCGCCCGCGTCGAGCAGCCGCTTGACGACGTCGTCGTAGAGTGCGCGGCGCTCGCTCTGCCGGTACGGCCCGTATTCGCCGCCGACCTCCGGACCCTCGTCCCAGTCGATGCCGAGCCAGCGCAGCGCGTCGAGCAGCGCGGTGTAGGACTCCTCTGAGTCGCGCGCGGCGTCGGTGTCCTCGATGCGGAACACCATTGTGCCCTTGTGGTGCCGGGCGAAGGCCCAGTTGAACAGCGCGGTCCTGATCAACCCGACGTGCGGGGTTCCGGTGGGCGACGGGCAGAACCGGACGCGGACAGGTGTGGTTGCGGCGGTGTCAGTCATAGCTCGTTCAGCGTATAGCCGCGCCTTCGCGCTTGACGCGGGGAGTCCCGCGAGGCAGACTTATTCAACATATGATGAATAATGGGGAGGTACATCATGGCGGAGCGGACAACGTGCGTGATCGCGGGCGGCGGGCCTGCGGGGATGGTGCTCGGACTACTACTGGCGCGAGCAGGGGTCGACGTCACCGTGCTAGAGAAACACGGCGATTTCCTGCGCGACTTCCGGGGCGACACCGTGCACCCGTCGACCATGCGGTTGCTCGATGAGCTTGGCATCGGCGAGAAGTTCGCCGCACTGCCGCAGAGCAAACTGGAGGAGATCGCGTTCCCGGTGGGTGACGACGATCAGGTGGTGATCGGCGACCTGCGGCGGCTGCGCGTGAAGCACCCATACATCGCGATCACTCCGCAGTGGGATCTCCTGACACTGCTGGCGCAGACGGCCGAGGCGGAGCCGACGTTCACGCTGCGGATGCGCACCGAGGTGACCGGTCTGCTGCGCGAGGCGGGCCGGGTGCGTGGCGTGCGATACCGCACCGAGGACGGCGCTACCGGCGAGATCCGCGCCGACCTGACCGTGGCCTGCGACGGGCGCCACTCGATAGTGCGACGCGAGGCGGGGCTGCGCCCGCGCGAGTTCCCGGTGCCGATCGACGCCTGGTGGTTCCGGCTGCCGCGCGATCCCGACGACACGACGTCCACGCTCACCCCCCGGATGCGCCGTCGCCGGTTCGCCATCGTGATCCCGCGCGAGGGTTACTACCAGATCGCCTACATCGGCAAAAAAGGCACGGACGCGGCGCTGCGGGCGGGCGGGATCGAGCGGTTCCGCAGCGAGGTGGCCGAGGTGCTGCCCACGCTTGCTGACCGGGTCGACGCGCTGACGTCGATGGACGACGTCAAGCACCTGGACATCCGGCTCAACCGGCTGCGCCGCTGGCACGCCGACGGGCTGTTGTGCCTCGGCGACGCCGCGCACGCGATGTCGCCCATCGGCGGCGTCGGGATCAACCTGGCGGTGCAGGACGCGGTGGCCGCGGCGACGTTGCTCGCGGAGCCGCTGCGGCGGGGTGCGACGGACGCGCGGGCGCTGGCACGGGTGCGCACCCGCCGCCTGCTGCCGACGGCCGTCGTCCAGCGGCTGCAGTTGGTCCTGCACCGGCTGGTCGCCCAGCCGGTGGTCGAGGGGCGCCGCGAGGGTCCGCCGCCCGCGGTGGTCGCGCTGCTCCGGCGGTTGCCGTGGTTGTCCTTCGTCCCGGCATATCTGATCGGGGTCGGCATCCGGCCGGAGCACGCGCCGAAGTTCGCCCGCCGGTGAGCCTCCTGCGGTGAATGACGCCTTCACTGCGTTCGGTGCGGTGAAATACGTTTTCCCTGCGTGCGGCCTCCTCAGCCCGCCTGGACCGGGTTCGTCAGGGTGCCGATGCCCTCGACGGTGACCGACACCTTCTGGCCCTCGGTGAGCGGGCCGACGCCGTCCGGCGTGCCGGTGAGGATGACGTCGCCGGGCAGCAGCGTCATGACGTGCGAGACGAACTCGATCAGGTTAGGCACCTTGTGCACGATGTCGCTGGTGCGGGCCTGCTGCTTGACCTCGCCGTCCACCTCGGTGCGGATCTCCAGGTCGGCCGGGTCGGCTGCCGTCTCGATCCACGGCCCGAGCGGGCAGAAGGTGTCGTAGCCTTTCGCGCGGGTGAACTGGACGTCGGCCCGCTGCTGGTCGCGCGCGGTGACGTCGTTGGCGACGGTGTAGCCGAGCGCCGCAGCGCTCGCCCGCGCCGCCGAGACGTTCTTGACCGGCTGGCCGATCACGACCGCCAACTCGCCCTCGAAGTCCACCCGCTCCGAACTCGGCGGCAGCTTGATCGCCACGTCGGGGCCGATGACGCTGGTGTTCGGCTTCATGAAGATCAGCGGCGTCTCCGGCACCTCACCGCCGAACTCGGCCGCGTGGGCGGCGTAGTTCTTCCCCACCGCGATGATCTTGGTGGGCAGGATCGGCGCGAGCAGCCGGACGTCGGCGAGCGGCCACCGCTTTCCGGTGAAGTTGGGGTCCCCGAACGGGTGGTCGGCGATCTCCAGCACCTCGTCGCCCTCGATCGAGGCGAACGCGACACCGGCGGGATGAGCGATTCGAGCTAGACGCATACCTCGCACCCTAACCGGCACCCCCACCAGCGCCGCGTCGCCGCCGTTCTCAGTGGGTGACGCGCATGGCCTTGTGCACCAGCGCGTCGCACAGCGCCAGCCAGCTCGCCTCGACAATGTTCTCGTGCACGCCGACGGTGGTCCACTCGCGCTCGCGGTCGGAGCTCTCGATCAGCACCCTGGTGACGGCGTCGGTGCCGTGCATGCCGGGCAGGATGCGGACCTTGTAGTCGGCCAACTCGACGCTGTCCAGCCAGGTGAGACGTGGCGACAGCGCCGTGCGCAGCGCGGCGTCCAGCGCGTTCACCGGGCCATTGCCTTCTGCCGTTGCGATCACCCGCTCCCCCGCGACGTGCACCTTCACCGTCGCCTCGGAGATCACCTCGCCATCCGAACGGTGGTCGAGCACCACCCGGTAGGACTCCAGCTCGAACGGCGCTTCGGGCGCGAGCGTGTCACCCGATCCGTCGCCGTCGTCGTCCATCGCCCGGCGCAGCAGCAACTCCAGCGAGGCGTCGGCGGCCTCGAACGACCACCCTTTCGCCTCAAGCGTCTTCACCTTGTCGACGACGTTGGTCAACGCGGTGGGTTGGCTGGCGAGGTCAACCCCGAGCTCACGTCCCTTGAGCTCAAGGCTGGCCCTGCCAGCCATCTCGGTGACGAGTACCCGCATGTCGTTGCCGACGACGGATGGATCGATGTGGTTGTACAACAACGGATCCACCTTGATCGCGCTCGCGTGCAGCCCCGCCTTGTGGGCGAAGGCCGACGCCCCGACGTAGGCCTGGTGGGTGTCGGGTGCGATGTTCGCGATTTCAGCAAGGGCATGGGAGACGCGGGTGAGCTCGGCGGCGCCGCCGGTGGGCAGCACGTCCATGCCGAGCTTGGTCACCAAGTTCCCGATCACGGCGAACAGGTCGGCGTTGCCCGCCCGCTCGCCGTAGCCGTTGGCGGTGCACTGCACGTGCGTGGCACCGGCCTGTACCGCGGCGACGCTGTTGGCCACCGCGCACGAGGTGTCGTCCTGGCAGTGGATGCCGAGCCGCAGCCCGGTCTTGTCCGCGACCTCGCGCACCGTCTCGGCGATGCCAAGCGGAAGCTGTCCCCCGTTGGTGTCACACAGCACGACGACGTCCGCGCCGCCCTCTCCCGCTGCCATGAGCACCCGGATGGCGGTATCCGGGTCGAAAGCGTAACCATCGAAGAAGTGCTCGGCGTCCAGGAACACCCTGCGGCCCTCGCTGACCAGGAACGACACCGTGTCGCGCACCATCTCGCACGCCTCGGCGACGTCGACCCGCAGCGCACGCTCGATGTGGCGGCGGTCGGACTTCGCGACCAGCGTGATGACCGGAGCGTTGGAGTCGAGCAGCGCCCGGACCTGGGCGTCCTCGGACGCCGTCGTGCCCGACTTGCGGGTCGAGCCGAACGCAACGAGCGCGGCGTGCTTGAGCGCCAGTTCGCCCTGGGTTGCCCTGGCGAAAAACTCGGTGTCCTTGGGCAACGCGCCCGGCCAGCCGCCTTCGATGAAGCCGACGCCGAGTTCGTCGAGCAGCCGCGCGACGGCCAGCTTGTCGGTGACCGAGTACGAGATCCCCTCGCGCTGCGCACCGTCGCGCAGGGTGGTGTCGTAGACGTGGAAGGCGTCGCCAAGAGGCGTATCGGCGGGTTCCGTTCGGTTCACAGGTCACTCCCGGGTCAATCTGGCCGCTTGTCGGTAGCAATAAAAAAACCTCCCGCAGGATGCGAGAGGTCAGCGCGCCGAGGGCTCGTGTCGAGCACCTACTCGGCGCGCTCGCGAATAATGATCGCGGCGACGTGGCCAATGGACGTCATGGCGTCATCATGCCACATGGACGTCGTGTCCCACAGCCAGACCCGGTGTTTCACTCTCAGGGCTCGCCTTGGACGCCTCCGGGCCGTGTCCGGTGCGTCGTGTCCCCCGCCCAGGACGCCGTGTCCCTCCTGCACGACGCTGTGTCCCCCCGCCCAGGACGCCGTGTTCGCCGCTCCGGACGGCATGTTCGCCGTTCGGACCGCTGTGTGCGACATCACGGCAAACGTCGACCCGCCACATGGGGCTGCGGACGTGCGACGCGCTGTCTGGCGTGCCAACACACGGCACTCGGAGCGGTGCGCGGCAGCACCCCTGCCCGTAGGACCACAGCGTGTCCGTTTTGACCACTGTCGCTGGGCCTGCGGGCAGGGACGCAGTCAGCGCCGACCAGGCCCGCTAGCGGGCGTCTCACCGCGTCGGCAGCGAGGGACACAGTCCCAGGGCACGCGCGTGACGAGCTACTCACGTGCCCGATGTCGGCCTCCACCCGCTCAGTGCCAAACGAGCCAGGCAAATCGGGCAGGAAATCGGGCTGAGCGGGTGGAGACAACCCGCCGCGTCCGGAACGGCGAACACGGCTCCCCGAACGACGAACACAGCGTCCTGGGCGGGGGACACAGCGTCCTGGGCGGGGGACACAGCGTCGTGCAGGAGGGACACGGCGCTCCGAACGGGGGACACGACCCCAGAGGTGCCCCAGCGAACGCCGCGCGGCGCTACGCGCCTTCGCGGACGTTGGAGGACACCAGGGCGGCCAGCCGGTCGCCGATGGCCTTCGTCGTCCCCGGCGAGGAGTGGTCGCGGGTGGCCAGATCGAACGCCACCGAGGCCTCGATCCGGCGTGCGGCCTCCTTGTAGCCGAGGTGGTCCAGCAGCAGCGACACCGACAGCACAGCGGCCGTCGGATCCGCGATGCCCTGGCCAGCGATGTCAGGGGCGCTGCCGTGCACCGGCTCGAACATGCTCGGGTTAGCCCTTGTGACGTCGAGGTTGCCGGACGCAGCCAGGCCGATGCCGCCGGTGATGGCGCCTGCGAGGTCGGTGATGATGTCGCCGAACAGGTTGTCCGTGACGATCACGTCGAACCGCGACGGGTCGGTCACCATGTGGATGGTGGCGGCGTCAACGTGCTGGTAGTCCACGGTGACCTCGGGGTGCTGCAGCGACACCTCCTCCACGATCCGCGACCACAACGACCCGGCGTGGGTGAGCACGTTGGTCTTGTGCACCAGCGTCAGGTGCCGCCGGGGCCGCTGCGCGGCGCGGGCGAAGGCGTCCGAGACGACGCGCTTCACGCCGAACGCCGTGTTGAGGCTGACCTCGGTGGCCACCTCGTGCTCGGTGTCCTTGCGGAGAATGCCGCCGTTGCCAACGTACGGGCCCTCTGTCCCCTCTCGGACGACGACCATGTCGATCTCGCCGGGGTCCATGATCGTGCCGCGCACACCGGGGTAAAGCCGTGCCGGACGCAGGTTCACATGGTGGTCGAGCTCGAACCGCAGCCGCAGCAGCAGACCGCGCTCCAGGATGCCGCTCGGCACCGTGGGGTCGCCGACCGCGCCGAGCAGGATGCCGTCGTGCTGCCGGAGTTCGCCGAGCACCGACTCCGGAAGCAACTCGCCGGTGGAATGCCAGCGTGCCGCGCCGAGGTCGTAGTTGGTGGTCTCCAAGTCGAACGCCGACGGAGCGACTTCGGCGAGCACCTTCAACGCCTCGGTCACAACCTCGGGCCCGATCCCGTCACCCGGGATCACCGCGAGCCGCATCCAACACCTCCATGTACTAAGGCCTGCACGTCATCCGGCTTCCCCAGCCACGGCAGGTTACCGGTCCGCCACACCATCCGTAACCTCGCCACCCCTGGCAGAGACCTAGATCGCAGCGCGCATCACTCAAATGGGCCAACGCACTGCGATCAGGTCGTGCTGCCACCGTGATCAAGGGCACGGCGGGTAGCCAACGTGGGTGTCAGGGAAAGGTGACGGCCCGTACGGTCGAGGCGCCGACGGTGGAGCCGATCGGGCCGAGCACGTCGGCGTCGACCGTGCGGTCCACGCGCAGCAGCATGACGGCGTCGGTGCCGTCTGTGGTCTGGCTGATCTGCGCGGCCTCGATGTTGACGCCGGCCTCGCCGAGCAGGGTGCCGACGCGGCCCATGACGCCGGGGCGGTCCGGGTACTCCAGCAGCAGCATGTGGCCCTCGGCGCGGATGTCGAAGTGGCGGCCGTTGACCTCGACCAGCTTCTCCACCTCGTCGAGGCCGGTGATGGCACCGGACACCGACAGCGCGGTGCCGTCGGCGTGCACGGCGCGCACGGTGACCTCGCTGCGGTAGATGGCGCTCTCCGGGTGCGTGCTGACCTCGACGTCGACGCCGAGGTCGTCGGCGAGCCGCTGCGCGTTGACGAAGGTGACCTGGTCCTCGACGACGGCGTCGAACACGCCGCGCAGCGCGGCAAGCGAGAGCACGCTGACGTCCTCGCTGGCCAGCTCACCGAACACCTGCACGGCGACCGACGTCGGAGCCTTGGTGGAGAACGCCGACAGCACGGTGCCCAGCTTCTGCGTCAGCGGCAGGTACGGCCGCAGCTCGTCGGACACGACGCCGCTGGCCACGTTCACCGCGTCCGGCACGAAGTCGCCGCGCAGGGCCAGCTTGACCGACTTCGCCACATCGGTGCCCGCCCTGTCCTGCGCCTCGCCGGTCGACGCGCCCAGGTGCGGGGTGACGACGACGTTCTGTAGTCCGAACAGCGGGCTGGCCGTGGTCGGCTCCGTGACGAACACATCGACACCGGCACCGCCGACGTGGCCGTCCGCGACCGACTTGGCCAGCGCCTCCTCATCGATGAGGCCACCGCGCGCCGCGTTGAGGACAATGACGCCCTGCTTGGTCTTGGCCAGCGCGTCGGCGTCGATGAGGCCCTTGGTCTCCGGCGTCTTGGGCAGGTGGATCGAGATGATGTCGGCGCGGGAGAGCAGCTCGTCGAGCGACACCAGCTCGATACCGAGCTGCTTGGCGCGCGCGGCGGAGACGTACGGGTCGTAGGCGATCAGCTCGGTGCCGAACGAGGCGACCCGGTGGGCGAAGAGCTGGCCGATCTTGCCGAGCCCGACGACACCGACGGTCTTGCCGTTCAGCTCGACACCGGTGTAGGAGCTGCGCTTCCACTCCCCGCCCTGCAGGCTCTGGTTCGCCGCAGGCACCCGGCGCAGCACCGAGAGCAGCAGCGCGACGGCGTGCTCGGCGGCGGAGACGATGTTCGACGTCGGCGCGTTGACCACCATCACGCC
>WHUD01000021.1:0-244 GCA_009377385.1 Actinophytocola sp. | reverse complement strand
TACAGCTCGATCGGGATGTCGGGCAGGTAGTCCCAGAGGTCGCGCACGTGGCCAAAGCTGCGCTCCGGCAGCTGGTCCAACGCAGCAAGGACCTGGTCGCGGGCGTTGCCTTGGATGGCGGCGGCGATGATGTGCTGTTTGGTTGCCGGTCCTTCGGCGAAAGCCGCCTCGATGGCGTCGATGATCTCGATCCGGGTCACGGCGGGAGAGCGTTCTGCGGTATCAGCCATGCCGATAACCCTAC
>WHUD01000219.1 GCA_009377385.1 Actinophytocola sp. | reverse complement strand
CGAAAGGCGTCCAACATGATCAGCCAGGCCACGCGCACCCCGCCGCTGGATCCATGGGACATCCAGCTGACCTATCAGCACGACCAGCGCTGGTGGTTCGACGCCAACCAGGAACCCGACAGCTGGCACATCTCCGCCGACATCTACGACGACAGCGGCACCCACCTCGAGTCCCACGTCGGTGACATCACCATCGTGCTCGTCGATCTCGACGACACCGACGACCCCTTCGGACTGCTCGACGGCGAGGACGCCGACCTCGGCCTCATCGCCGAAGCGGTCTTCGACCCCGCCTCCGGCGAACTCGACCCCGAACTCGATAAGCAACTCGAACCAGTGGGGAGCCGACTGCTCATCCTCAGCTCCGCTCGACTCACCCCGCAATGGCGGGGTTTCCGACTTGGCGTCCTGCTCGCCGCGACCGCGATCAAGAAACTGTCCGGCGGTGCGCGAGCGGCCGTCTGCTACCCGGCTCCTCTCGACGAAACACCCGGTCAGGACGCGGTCGAACGCGGGCTGGCGATCGCCACACTCGACCAGGTCTGGGCGCAACTCGGATTCGAACACTTCCGCCACGGCGTCCACGTGCTCGACCTCAACCTCGTCACCCTCGACAAGTGTCTCGCCCAACTCCGGCAGCACGCCGAGCGATACCGCACCTTCGACTGAACGCCGCCCGCCGCAGACGCCGCAAACCGGCCCTTCGGCTAGTTCAGAGAAGACTGCGATTACGTGTTCGTCAATCTCTGGGGTGCGCCGATCGGCGCGCCGATGAGCTATGCCAGCGTCGACCGGCTGGTGCGTCGCTTGCGGACCCGCACCCGGATCGAGTTCTCGCCGCATCTTTTCCGGCACACCTTCGGCACCCGCCTGATCAACAACGAGGTCCCGCAGGAGACCGTCCGTCGCCTGCTCGACCACGACTCACACGCCATGACCTCGCACTACGCCCGGCTGTCGGACAAGACAATCCGGGAGCAGTGGGAACGCGCGCGCAAGGTCAACATCGCCGGTGAGCAGCTGGCCACCGACACCGGTCCGCTGGCCGACGCGGTCTGGATGAAGAACAATCTCGCCCGGGCGAAGATGGCGCTGCCCAACGGCTACTGCACCCTGCCACTGCAGCAGAAATGCGAATACGCCAACGCGTGTTTGACCTGCCCGGTCTTCGTCACGACGCCGGAGTTCCTGCCGCAGCACCGCCGCCAGCTGGAGCAGACCCAGGACCTGATCAGCCAGGCCGACCTCAACGGACACCAGCGCCTGGCCGAGATGAACCGCACCGTCGAGAAGAACCTGCTGGCAATCATCGACGGCCTAACCACACCGGGCGACTGCTGCGGCGGCGGAAAGTCCTGCGCCTGCAACGGAAAAGGCGGCTCGAATGCCTGCTGACCACCCCCAACACCTCGCCGACCACGCCCGCCAGCGCCACCATCAGACCCTGCAACGCGCCCAGCACACGCTCACCGAGTTGGCCGACGCCGGCGAACAGGTGACCGTCGCGCTGCTCGCCAAGCGGGCCGGGGTCTCGCGGTCGTGGATCTACACCCAACCCGCATTGCGCGACCGGATCCGGCAGCTACAGCAGCATCGCGCCAGCGCCGACTTCGTCCGAGACACCGCCACCCGGGCCACCGGCGACTCACTACGTCAACGTCTGGCCCTGGCGCACGAGCGAATCAACCAGCTCCGCGCCGAAAACAAGCAACTCTCGTAGACGGCATCGACCAGGCGGTAGAGCCCCTCGGCCGCGTCCGTGCCGACTGGCAGGAGGCCGATGTCGTCAACCATGACGATGTCGGCGCGCAGGATGCGGCCGATGGCTTTGGTGACGGTGTCGTCGGTGCGGTGCCGCCGGACGAGCACCCCGAGCGATTCCAGGGTGAACCACGCGACGTTGAGTCCGGCTTCGACGGCTTGCTGGCCGAGCGCTTCCAGCAGGAATGTCTTGCCCGTCCCGGAGGGTCCGCAGACCACCAGATTCTCCCGGCGGTGCTCCCATTCCAGGGTGCGCAGCGCCTGCTGGGTGGGTGCCGGGATGGAGGACAGCTTCGGGTCCCAGGCGTCGAAGGTCTTGCCGGTGGGAAACCCCGCCCTGGCGCGGCGGGTGGCCAGGGAGGAACGGTCGCGTCCGGCGACCTCCTCGGCGAGCAGCGCTTTGAGTACCTCGGCCGGTTCCCAGCGCTGCGCTTTGGCGGTGGCCAGCAGGTCGGGTGCCGCTTTGCGGATGTAGGGCAGCCGCATCCGCTTGAGCAGCCGTTCCAGCTCGCCGTCCAGCGGCGGCGCGCTCGGGCTGGCATGGGTCATGGTTGTCCTCGCCTCCCGTCCAGCAGTGCGCTCATCCGTTCGCTGATGTGTTCGCAGAACACCGCGGTCCGTTCGGTGGTGCGCGTTCCGAGGGTGTGCTCGGCGAAGTCGCGCTGGGTGGCGGGGCTGGCGTGGGCGAGCCAGTCGGCCAGTTCGATGGTCAGCCAGGCCCAGTCGAACAGTTCCCCGGCGGGCACCCCAACCAGCTGTTCGGGGCAGTCGGCGCCGGATTCCATCCGCGTGCGGTGCCGGTCGATCCAGTCGAGCACGCGTTGGGTTGTCGGGCTCAGTCCCATCGTCAGTTCACCCCCTGCTGCCCCGCCGAGCTCGGCCCAGCCGGCGGTGCCCTGGGCGAGGCTGTTGTCCTCACCGGCCCGCTGCGCGGGGGCGTCGCCGCCGTGGGTGAGGAGGGCGGCCAGGTCGCCGTGGCCGAACCGGCCGGCGGTGGCGGCCTCCACCAGCCACAACGTGGCGCCCTCGCCGAGGGCGAGGAACTCCGCCTCCGCCGCAGTGCGGGCACGCGGGCCCCGGTTCAGCGGCCCTTCCGGCTGCGGCGGGAAGTGCTCGTCGACCACCCGCGGATTGCCGGGCGTGGTGCGCGCATGCCTGGCTACCTCGACCGGGCCGTCGTCGCCGACGTGCACGATGACGACCTGGTCGCCGTACTCGCGCACCCACACCATCTGCTCCATCAGCGGACACCCCGCTCCCCGGCGGCGCCTGGGGGCGGGGCGACGTGCGGACGCGTGACCTTCGCGCTTGCCCGACGTCGGCGTCTCCTGGCGACGTACCACCACAATGGGAGTTCCGGTTGACTGTTGCCCAGACAGCCTACAGACAATAGGTCCATTCACGCGATACCGAACAGTAAGATCGTTTGCGTTGTTTCCGGCGGTCTCCTGACGGACCACACACCGCCCCCTGGCCAAGCTGCTCGGCGCCCGGCTGTCCACACTGGCGGCCGAGATGGTGGACCTGGGCAGCGCACCCGGGCACCATGCTGCTTCAGTGGGTCCCCCGGTGCCTGAGCTGGCCCCGCAGCACTGGTGCGCGGGCAGCCACTGACGCAGGATTACTGCGCATGGACACTTCTGGATGGCCCCTGCGGGAGCCTGACCAGCACCGTCGTGGTGATGCGCGATCGGAGCCGACACCGATCTATGAGCGAGTGGTGCAGGAGGTCCGCCAGATTTCGCCGGCACCGGGAGCCAGCGAGCCGCCCGACGACAGCGGGCGGGCAACTGAGCATGCACGATGAGATCACTCCGTGTTCCAGCGCGAGGTTTGTGTCATGCCGCCAACGCGCAGCATCCCGTACCGTGCGTGAGCATGGAGTCGTTGCTGACCACCGACCGGCTTATCATCCGCGACTGGTCGGTCGACGATGCCCCAACCGCACTGAAGATCTACGGCTCCACCGAGGTGCTCCGCTGGCTCACCCCGGCCAATGGACCGCATCACCCCTCTCGCGGCGATGCGTTCGGTGTTGCAGGCATGGCAGGAAGCGCAGCCGAATCTCACTCCGCCCTGCGGGCGCTGGGCGATCCAGACGCGCGATGGTGGCGACGTCATCGGCGGACTGGCGATCCGGCTGCTGCCGCCGTATGACGAAGACCTGGAACTGAGCTGAGCTGGGTGTTTCGTCCGGACACCTGGGGGCGAGGCTATGCCACGGAAGCCAGCCGGGCCCCTGGCGGCGTGGGCGTTTACCCAGGAGATCGACGAGCTGGTCGCCGTCGCGCGCCCGACCAATGTGCGTGCCATCGCCACCGCGAAGCGGCTGGGCATGGAATGGGTCGGCGAGACCACGAAGTACTACGAGCTGCGCCTGCAAGACTATCGGATCCGGCCCAGCGATCTACCTCGCTGAGGCCTGGCAACAAGTGCCCTGGAGCGGCCCGCCCGTTCGCCGATCACGTCCCGCGCCTATCTGGAACTGCGCAGCACGCTGGCATCGATGCCGCACAACGGCCGACCGCTGAAGCAGGCCAAGCCGGACGACGTGCTGACCTCGACACTGGCGCCACTTGCGTGACGCGCAAGATTTCGCCGGGCACCGCGATCCCCGAACCACCCGCCGCTACGACTCCCGCCCGAGCCTCAGCCGCAACCCCACTGTTGCCCGGCGCTGAAAATGCCGATGGAGCGGGCGTTTACCGTGCCGACCGGGA
>WHUD01000218.1:4221-4492 GCA_009377385.1 Actinophytocola sp. | reverse complement strand
TGCCAACCCCCGCAGGTTTTTGGAAGGAGAGTCACGTGACGACCACCGTCATTGGTCCCGGCATGCCGCAGGAGACCGTCCCCGCGCGAGACGCCGTCGCGGTGTCCGATGTCGCGGGCGAGATGTCCCTCGCCCGCCTGCCCGGCCGCGACCTCAGCACGCGCGAGCTGCGGGCGCTCGCCGCGGCCGTCGCCGCACGGCCGGAGTCGTGGGGCGCCGACCTCGCGTTCAACGACGACGAGCGGCACTTCGTCTCGATCCACCGCGACGC
>WHUD01000218.1:269-4211 GCA_009377385.1 Actinophytocola sp. | reverse complement strand
GCCTACTCGCCACCGCTGTGGCGCATGGGCCAGTACGCCGTGGCAAGGACCGGGGTGTTGAAGCGGGTGTCGGTGTCCTACGCCGACGAGCTTCGCCCCATCGAGGACCGATAGCGATCCCGGCTGATCCTCTTCCCGCGTCGAGATGCTGCATACTGTCATTCATGACTGCGGCTGATGACTCGATGCCAGGCAGCCTGGACGAAGGGCTGCTCGGGCTGCTGGAAGGTCGCCATCTTTCGCCTGCGCAACGTCGCATCGCGCAGTACATGCTCGACCATCTGCCCGAGTCGGTCTTCCTGTCCAGCGTCGAGCTCGCCGAGCGCGCCGGGGTCAGCCAGCCGTCCGTGACGCGGTTCGCGACGGCGCTCGGCTTCAGCGGGTACCCGGATCTGCGCAAGGCGTTGCAGCCGCTCGTTGTCCGGTCGAACGGCAGGGAGCCGCAGCAGGAGGGCAACGAGTTCCAGTCGGCCATCGACACCGACATCCGGCGTCTCGAGTCGCTGCGGGCCGAGTTAGCCAACACGGACACCGTGATGCGGGTGGGGCGTTCGCTCGCCGAGTCGGTCCCGCTGCCGTTGCTCGGGCTACGCATCTCGTCTGCGATGGCGCGGTCCTTCGGGTACCGCGCGAAGCGGGTGCATCCCGACGTGCGGATCATCACCGGGGGCGACGTGGTCTTCGACGAGCTACTGCGGGCGAAGCAGTCGGGCGCGAGCTGGCTGCTTGCCTTCGTGCTGCCGCGCTACCCTGTCGCCTCGGTCGAGGCGCTTGACTACGCGAAGGGGCTCGGGCTGCGCTGCGCGGTCATCACCGACCGCCCGCTTGTGCCCTTCGCGCACTACGCCGACGAGCTGCTCACCTCCGGCGTCAACGACCGGTTCGTTTTCGACTCGCACGTCTCACCGCTCATGCTCTCGATGCTGGTACTCAAGGCGCTTGTGGACGCGAAGCCGCAGCGGGCGCAGCGACGGCTAGAGGAGTTCGAACGGATGGCGCGGTCGTCCCGGATCTTCGTCCCCGAGTAGCCACGTCACAGCGCCAGCTCGTCGAGTAGCGCGCCAGCGGTCTCGACGTCCGCGCCGAGTGGCCGGTCCTCGTTGTCGGACGGCAGCGCCGCAGCGGCCAGCTCGAAGGCCGTACGCACCGGGATGCCGGGAATGGCGGCGGCCCGCATTCGCAGCGCGCGGACCGCGGCGACCAGCTCGCAGCCCAGGATGATCCGATACGCGTCCGCCGTGTCGTTGAGCTCCTGCGCCGCGTGGCTTGCGAAGCTCGCGTGGTCCTCCATGCCCCTTGAGATGACGACCGTGCCCGTTGTCAACGGGGTGAGGGAAGACCGCAGCTTGGCGAGCGCGTCGTGCGCGACGTACTCCAGGATCATGATCCCCGAGCTGCCTGCGGGTCCCGCCGCGAGAAAGGCGGGCTGCCCGGTGAACTCCGGCTCGACGAGGTCGCCGAGCCGCGCGACCGAGAGCTGGGCGGTCTGGTGGGCGGCGACCCTGGCGTGGTCGAGGCTCAACGCGAGCGCGGCCAGGTGGAAGTTCCCGTGGTGGAAGACGTCCCGTGCGGGAAGCGACACCAGTGGGTTCTCCGCAGCGGCGTTGATCTCGACGGTGAGCACCTGTTCCAGCGAGGCCATCGCGTCGATCGCAGGGCCGTGCACCTGGGGAAAGGCCCGCAGCCCAAATGGATCCTGCAGCCTGCCCGGCTCGGGCGCGTCGCCGCCGTCGATGCCGAGCAGCCTGCGCATCGTAGCGGCACAGGAGCGCTGGCCGGGGTGTGGCCTTGCGGCGTGGACCTCGGGCGCGAACGCCTCCCATGAACCGCCGAGCGCGAGGAACGACAGCGCCGTGACGACCTGCGTGATGTCGATCAGCCGAGCCAGCTCGACGTAGCCGAGCACGGCTTCCGCGACGGTCAGCGCGTTGCTGCTGATGAAGGCAAGCGCGTCGTCGCTGTCGAACGAAACCGGGGCGACGTGCCCGCTGCGCCACGGCTGCGCGCCGGTGAGCGTGAGCGCGGTCCCGGCGAGTGCGGCGAGGTCACCGGTCCCGACCGCGCCGTACCGGTGCACGGCGGGCACCGCACCGGCGACGAGCGAGTCGCGGAGCGCGTCGATGACGAGCGGCGAGACGCCGGACCCACCAGCGCAGAGCTGGTTGAGGCGCACGACGAGCATCGCCCTTGTCAGCCGCTCTGAGACCAGCGGGCCGACACCCCCGGCGTGGCTGCTGAGCAGGCGGTGGCCGTGGGTGTCGGCGTCGACCGCGCCGACGGCGTCCGCGCGGTTCGCGCCGACGCCGGTCGTCCTGCCGTAGACGGGTCGCCGGGTCGCCAGCTCCTTGACCAGGTGCCATGCGTCCGCTGCCCTGCCGCGGGCCGCCGCGTCAAGGACGACCTCCGCCTCGGCGCCCGCGACGCGAGCAACCGACGCGCAGCTGAGCGTGCGGCCGTCGACCAGCACGGAGGAAGAACATTTCATGGTTCGATATCTTGACATCATCTTCACAGGTGCATCAATATGAATAGGCCCATTCAACCGCCGTGGGAGCCCGCCGTGATCGAGTTCGAGAACGTGACCAAGCGCTACCCCGATGGCACGGTGGCCGTCGACGGCCTGACCCTGGTGGCCCCCGCAGGCAAGATCACTGTCCTAGTAGGACCGTCCGGCTGCGGGAAGACGACGTCCCTGCGGATGATCAACCGCAGCATCGAGCCGACGTCGGGCCGCATCACCGTCAACGGTGACGACATCATGAGCGTCGGCGCCGTCCAGCTGCGCAGGGGAATCGGCTACGTCATCCAGCACGCGGGCCTTTTCCCGCACCAGACGGTGCTCGACAACATCGCGACCGTGCCGTACCTGCTGGGATGGGGCAAGAAGAAGGCACGGGCGCGGGCATACGAGCTGCTGGAGCGGGTCGGTCTCCCATCGGCGTTCGCCAAGCGCTATCCCGCCCAGCTCTCCGGCGGGCAGCAGCAGCGCGTCGGGGTCGCAAGGGCGCTCGCCGCCGACCCGCCGATCATGCTGATGGACGAGCCGTTCAGCGCCGTCGATCCGATCGTGCGCGCTGGCCTGCAGGACGAGTTCCTCCGGCTGCAGCAGGATCTCGGCAAGACGATCGTGCTCGTCACGCATGACATCGACGAGGCGATCAAGCTCGGCGACAACGTCGCCGTTTTCCGGGAGGGCGGCCACCTGGCCCAGGTCGACCCGCCCGCGCGGCTGCTCGCGCACCCGGCGGACGAGTTCGTCGAGGGGCTCGTCGGTCGCGACCGCGGCTACCGCGTCCTGTCGTTCGTCCCGATCGGCGACCTGCCCGCGCACCCGGTGCCGACGGTCGCCGTCGGAGCGAGCATCGCTGACGGGCGTGCCGCGGCGGGCGACGAGCAGTGGGTGCTCGCGCTCGACCAGGACCGGCGACCGGTCGGCTGGCTCGACGTCAACCGTGACGACGTGAGCGTCGTGGAACCGCCGTCGCTCCGCACGGTGGGAACCACCTTCACCAGCGAGAGCTCGATGCGCGCCGCGCTCGACGGGGCGCTCGGCTCGCCATCGGGTCACGCCATCCGCGTCGACTCTGGCGGCGCGCTCGTCGGCGGGGTGAGCGCGGTCGAGATCGCGCGGCACGTCGCCAGCCACGGAAACGTCGCCGTGGGGGCCTGATGGATTGGGACTGGATCGCCAGCAACCAAGGGCTCATCACCGAGTTGCTGACGCAACACATCTACCTGGCGCTGGTGCCGGTCGCCGTCGGACTCGCCATCGCACTGCCGATCGGGTTCCTCACCGCCCGCTTCGCCCGGCTCTGCGCCCGAGCGGGGCTCCCCGCCACCCGGGCGCCCTCGCTGGACGACGTGGAACTGGCCCCCCCCCGGGGACTGACCGGGATACGCCGGGAGGACCAGCCGCTTCGACGTCTGGATAGCCATTGCCCC
>WHUD01000218.1:0-259 GCA_009377385.1 Actinophytocola sp. | reverse complement strand
AGCTTCTTCACCCCGATCCTTGTCGGCATGGTGGCGTCGGTCCTGCTCGCCCTCGTCGCCGACGTTCTCATCGTGACCGCGCAACGCCTACTCACGCCATGGACGCGGGCCGGGAGGACGGCATGAGCGTGTTCGCCCAGCTCATCGAGTTCTTCGCCGACCCAGTGAACTGGTCCGGCTCGCGCGGCATCCCGACACGGGTCATCGAGCACCTGTGGTACACCGGCCTCGCGCTGACCATCGCTGCCGCGATCGCGCT
>WHUD01000217.1 GCA_009377385.1 Actinophytocola sp. | reverse complement strand
CCGTGACTTCGCCCTGGCCTGCGCCGCCACCGCCGCGTGACTGCGAAACTCAAGTTACTTGACGCCGTGCCTTACTGGATCCGCTCGTAGGCGGGCAGCGTCAGGAAGTCCGGGAACTCGTCCGCCAGCGCGACCTGCTCGAACAGCTCGACGGCGGGGTCGAGCAGCTCGGCGTCGATCTCACCGGACAGCTCCTTGCGGGTCTCGGCGAGCACCTCGCGGATAAGGTCGGCGGTCACTTTCAGACCGCCCTCCAACTCGACGCCGTTGTTCACCCACTGCCACAGCTGCGAGCGGGAGATTTCGGCGGTCGCCGCGTCCTCCATCAGGTTGTGGATCGCGGCGGCACCGTTACCGCCCAGCCAGGACGCGATGTAGCGGACACCGACGTCGACCGCGGCGCGCAGTCCGGCCTCTGTGCAGGCGCCGGGGGTCTCCTCGACGGCGAGCAGCTGCTCGGCCGTCACCGAGACGTCCTCACGCTTGCGGTCGACCTGGTTCGGCTTCTCCCCGAGCACCCTGTCGAACTGCTCCCGGCACAGCGCGACCATGCCGGGGTGGGCCACCCACGAACCGTCGAAGCCGTCGTTGGCCTCGCGGTTCTTGTCGTCGGTGACCTTGGCGTACGCCTTCTCGTTGACCTCGGGGTCCTTGCTCGGGATGAACGCGGCCATGCCGCCGATCGCCATCGCGCCGCGCTTGTGGCAGGTGCGCACAAGCAGCTCTGTATAGGCCCGCATGAACGGCGCGGTCATGGTCACCGAGTTGCGGTCCGGCAGGGTGAACTTCTGGCCGGAATCGCGGAAGTACTTGATCACGCTGAACAGGTAGTCCCAGCGGCCCGCGTTCAGGCCGGCGGCGTGGTCCCGCAGCTCGTAGAGGATCTCCTCCATCTCGAACGCGGCCGGGATGGTCTCGATCAGCACGGTGGCACGCACGGTGCCGTGCGGGATGCCCAGCTCCTGCTGCGCATGGGTGAACACGTCGTTCCACAGGCGCGCCTCGAGGTGGCTCTCCATCTTGGGCAGGTAGTAGAAGGGCCCCGTCCCTCGCTCGGTCAGGTACTTCGCGTTGTGGAAGAAGTGCAGGCCGAAGTCGACCAGCGCACCGACGGCCGTCTCGCCGTCGACGGTGATGCCCCGCTCTGGCAGGTGCCAGCCGCGCGGGCGCACCACGATGGTCGGGCGCTCGACGTCGTCGCGCAGCTCGTACTTCTTCGCGCCGGTGTCAAGCGAGATCGTCTCGCGGGCGGCGTCGTACAGGTTGACCTGGCCGGACACGACGTTGTCCCAGTGCGGGGTGTTGGCGTCCTCCAGGTCGGCCAGCCACACCTTGGCACCGGAGTTCATCGCGTTGATGGTCATCTTGCGGTCGGTCGGGCCGGTGATCTCGACGCGGCGGTTACGGAGCGCCTCAGGGGTGCCCGCGACCTGCCAGTCGCCCTCGCGGACCTCCTTGGTTTCCGGCAGGAAGTCGAGCTTGCCAGCCTTGGCCGCTTCTTGCCTGCGCACGGTGCGCGCACGGAGCAGCTCGTCCCGACGGGCGGCGAACGCCTTGTGCAGGCCGCCGATGAAGGCGAGCGCCTCCGGCGTCAGGATCTCCTCTCCACGCTCGACGGGGCCGCCAAGGACACGAACATCAGTCATTACGAACTCTCCAGCCACGGGTACGCTTCTCTACAGAACGGACTATAGTTTCTGCATTACGGAACAACAACGTGGGGTTCGGCGAAAGGAGTCGGCATGACATCCCCGACGCAGGCACGCGGTGGCACCGGCGGCGTACAGTCGCTCCGGCGCGCGTTTGAGCTGCTAGAGGGGCTCGCCGACACCGGGGGCGAGGCCAGTCTGTCCGAGCTGGCTGCCACCACCGGGTTGCCGATGCCCACCATTCACCGGCTGATTCGCACGTTGGTCGAGTTGGGCTACGTCCGCCAGAACGCGAACCGGCACTACGCGCTCGGCTCGCGGCTGATCCGGCTCGGCGAGCACGCGAGCAAGCAGTTCGGTACCTGGGCAAGGCCGCACCTCACCGAGCTGGTCGACGCCACCGGTGAGACCGCCAATCTTGCCGTGCTGGAACGCGACGAGGTGGTCTACGTCGCCCAGGTCCCCTCCCGGCACTCGATGCGCATGTTCACCGAGGTGGGACGCCGGCTGCTGCCGCACGGCACCGGTGTCGGCAAGGCGGTGCTCTCGCAGCTTCCACCCGATGAGGTGAGGGCGCTGTTGCAGCGGACCGGCATGCCCGCCTACACCCCGCACACCCACACCGACCCAGACGAGTTCATCGTCCACCTGGCGGACATCGCCGAACAGGGTTACGCACTGGATGAGGCCGAGCAGGAGATGGGCGTGCGGTGCATCGCGGTGCCGCTCACCGGCTGCCCCGTCCCGGCCGCCGTCTCGGTGTCCGGCCCGGAAGGCAGGCTCACGCAAGAGGTCGCGGCACGCATCGCGCCGACGGCGGTCGAGATCGGCGCCCGGCTTTCCAAGGCGATCGCTGAGCAGGAACGCGGCTGACGACGTCCGCACCCAACCACGGCACCTCGCGAACAGCGGGGTGCCGTTTTTTGTACTCCCGTACCGGACAGACTTGACGCAGCTCACAGCGCACGGTTACCGTGTTTCCAAGGAACAGAACTGTACTTCCGCAATACGAAATCAGGAGACACAATGGACCGGCACGCGGATCGTTTCGCGGTGAACTGCTCGCTGTTGTTCACCGAGCTGCCCGTGCTCGAACGTCCGGCTGCGGCGAAGGCGGCCGGGTTCGACGCCGTGGAGTTCTGGTGGCCGTTCTCCGAGCCGGTGCCCTCGCAGGGGGAACAGGACGAGTTCGTCGCCGCGCTGACCGACGCCGGGGTGTCGCTCGTTGGGCTGAACTTCTACGCCGGAGACATGCCAGGCGGCGACCGGGGCCTCGTGTCGTGGCCGGGCCGCGAACAGGAGTTCCGGGACAACGCCGCCGTGGTAGCCGCACTCGGTGAGCGCACCGGCTGCCGGGGGTTCAACGCGCTGTACGGCAACCGCATCGACAACACCGACCCCGACACGCAGGACAAGCTCGCGCTCGACAACCTCACCCACGCGGCGTCCGCCGTGGCCGAGATCGGCGGCACGGTGCTGATCGAGCCGGTCAGTGGCGCCCCGCGCTACCCGTTGCGAACCGCCGCCGACGCCGTCGACGTCATCACGGCACTGGCCGAACGCGGCGTAACCAACGCTGCGCTGCTCGCCGACCTCTACCACCTGCACGTCAACGGCGACGACGTCGCCCGCGCCATCGACACGCACGCCGATCGCATCGCCCACGTGCAGATCGCCGACGCCCCAGGCCGCAACGAGCCAGGCACCGGCGAACTCGACCTCTGCGGCTACCTGGACCAGCTCAGCGACCGGGGCTACACCGGACACATCGCGCTGGAATACAAGCCGTCCGGCGCCACCGTCGACAGCTTCGGCTGGTTCACCCGTTAGTTGTTAGTAGAAAGGACTTCCGCGATGACCACTGTGGGTTTCATCGGACTCGGCATCATGGGTGGGCCGATGGCGGCCAACCTGGTCAAGGCCGGTTTCGACGTCATCGGCTACAACCGCAGCCAGGCCGCCGTAGACCGGCTGGTCGAGCAGGGCGGCAAGGCGGCGTCGTCGGTGGCGGAGGCGGTGCGCGACGCCGATGTCGTGATCACCATGCTGCCCGACTCCCCCGACGTCGAGCGGGTCGCGCTCGGCGACGACGGCGTGCTCGCCAACGCGAAGCCCGGGCTGCTGTACATCGACTGCAGCACCATCAAGCCGGACACCGCACGGGCGGTCGCCGAGCAGGCGGCCAAGCAGGACGTGCGGGTGCTGGATGCCCCGGTCTCCGGCGGTGAGCAGGGCGCGATCGACGGCGCGCTGTCGATCATGGTCGGCGGCGAGGCCGACGCGTTCGACGCCGCATCGGCGGTGTTCGACGCGGTCGGCAAGACCGTGGTGCACGTCGGCAAGGCTGGCTCGGGCCAGACCGTCAAGGCCGCCAACCAACTCATCGTGGCGGGCACGTTGGAGCTGGTCGCGGAGTCGATCGTGTTCCTCGAAGCCCACGGCGTCGACACCGACGCCGCGCTGTCGGTGCTTGGCGGTGGGCTCGCGGGCAGCACGATCCTGGAACGCAAGGGCGCAGGCATGCTCAAGCGCCAGTTCAACCCCGGATTCCGCACCGAGTTGCACCACAAGGACCTCGGCATCGTCCAAGCCGCCGCCCGCGAAGCAGGCGTGACCATCCCCCTCGGCGCAGCTGTCTCACAACTCGTCGCCGCCCTCGTCGCCCGAGGCGACGGCGCACTCGACCATTCGGCGCTACTCAAGCTCGTCGAGGAACTCTCCGGCCGCCAGACCCCCTGACTCCGTGCGGCTTGCCGGCAGACATACCGGACCCGCTCATTGCCGCTGCCGGCAGCCGCACTCTACTAAGGACGCGCGCGGTAATTAGATAGGTATATCTGTTTCGCTTCGGTAGGGTTGTGC
>WHUD01000216.1 GCA_009377385.1 Actinophytocola sp. | reverse complement strand
AGCCGAACGGGGCGTTCGGCACGCAATGTGCACCGAACGCCCCGTTCGGCTCGCACGGACTTATCCCCAGGCAATGCCCGTTGTCCACAGGTCCGAATTTCGCGGTTTGGCTGTCGGCGCTGAACCGGCCACTCTCGGCGCATGGTCCGATCGGATGTGGATTGGTTCGACGTCGACGCCGCTGCCCCGAACCAGATACTGACGCGCGGCGAGCTGCACCAGCTGGGTGTGACACAGCAAATGATTTGGGCGAGGGTTCGTCCGCATGGTCCGTGGCGCATCCTGCTGCCTGGGGTGATCATGCTGCGGAACGGTGCTCCAACGCGGTCACAGCTGCTCGACGGCGCACTCCGGTACAGCGGGCAAGGAAGCCGTGCTGACCGGACAGGCCGGGGCGAAACTGCACGGGCTCACGAAGCTCTCTCCCACGCCGCAGGTCCATGTTCTGTTGCCGGAGTCCTGCCAGCGTCGTAGTGCTGGCTACGTGCTGGTAGAGCGGACGACCCGGCTCCCGCTCACCCAGACCAAGAACAGCTTTCCGGTCGCGGAGGTCACCCGCGCCGTGCTGGATGCCGTGCGTCGAATGCGGAACCGCGCTGATGTCGAGGCGCTCATCGCCGAGGCGGTGCAGCGCGGCTGGACGACTCCGAGACGGCTTCGACGGGAACTCGACGAAGGGTCATGTCGGGGGACCGCCTTGCCGCGACTCTGTCTGGCGGCCATCGGGGCAGGCGCTCGGTCGACGGCAGAGGCCCGTGGTGTCACGCTCGCCAAGCGGTCCGGGCTCCCGCCTATGCGCTGGAACGTGCGGCTTCGTACCCGCAGCGGGCTGACGTTGCCCAGCCCCGACGGATGGATCGACGAAGTCGCCTTGGCATGGGAGATCGACTCGTACGAGCATCATCTACAGCCTGCCGACTACCGGCGCACGCTGGAACGACACAACATCATGACGGCCCACGGCATCGTCGTCCTGCACAGCGTGCCCTCACAGCTGACACGCGAACCGCACGTCGTGATCAAACAGTTGCACGGTGCGTACGAGCGAGCCAAGGCGCGTCCTCGCCCGGACATCGTCGCCGAGTGGTAGCGGGAATCCCGCCGTGCCGTGCGAGCCGAACGGGGCGTTCGGCACGCATTGTGCACCGAACGCCCCGTTCGGCTCGCACGCCGCGCCGTCAGCCCCGTAGCTGGTGCTTGAGCACCTTGCCTGAGGCGTTACGGGGCAAGGCGGGCACGAACCTGACTTCGCGCGGCACCTTGAAGCCCGCCATCCGCTCGCGCGCCCACGCGATGATCGCCGCCGGATCGGGCGTGGTGCCGTTCGCGCTCACCACGTATGCCGCGCCGACCTCGCCGAGCCGCTCGTCCGGCACGCCGACGACCGCGACCTCGCTGACGTCCGGGTGGCCGGACAGCACCCGCTCGATCTCGGCCGGATAGGCGTTGAACCCGCCCACGATGAACATGTCCTTGAGTCGATCAGTGATGCGCAGGTAACCACCGCTGTCGAGGGTGCCGATGTCGCCGGTGTGCAGCCAGCCGTCGGCGTCGATGGCCGCCCGCGTCGCCGCGGGATCATCGAGGTATCCCTGCATGATGTTGGGGCCGCGCGCCAGAATCTCGCCCTGCTCGCCGGCCGCAAGGTCTCGGCCGTCGGCGTCGACGATGCGGACCTCGGTCCCCGGCAGTGCGGTACCAGCGGTCTCGGCCACCAGCCGGGCGTCCGCACCCGGCGGGCACACCGACACCACCCCGGTGGACTCGGTCAGCCCGTACGCCGTGAACACCTGCTCCACCGCCAGCTCGCGCCGCAGTCGTTCGACCAGCTCGACGGGAACGGTCGTGCCGCCGGTCCCGAGCACGCGCAACGACGAGAGATCGTGTGCCGCGCGCTCGGCGTGGTCGAGCAGCCCGGTGAAGATCGTCGGCGGACCGAGCAGCACGCTGATCCGCTCGGCGTGCACCAGCCGTAGCACCTCGTCGACGTCGAACGTCGGCACCGGCAGCATTGTCACACCGCGAAGCACGCACGCGATGATGCCCGCCTTGTAGCCGAAGGTGTGCGAGAACGGGTTGACGAGCAGATACCGGTCGCCCCGCCGTAGCGTGACGACATCACTCCACCGCTGGTAGACGTCCAGTGTCTGGCGGTGGGTGGCCATCGCGCCCTTCGGCGCACCGGTCGTCCCCGAGGTGAACAGGATGTCGGAGATCGCGTCCGGCTCCACCGACGGCATGACGTTGTGTGCGATCGTGTTCCGCAGCGCGAGGAACCGGTGCCAGTCGGCATCGTCGTCTAACAGCACCGTGTGCGCCAGCTCGGGAAGGTCCACACCGGACTCGGCGAGCATGCGGGAGTAGTCGGTGCCGAGGAAGTCCCGGACCATGAACAACGCCCGGCAGCGGCTCCTTGCGAGGATGTCCGCTGCCTCTGGCCCCTTGAACCGGGTGCTGATCGGCACGAGTACCGCGCCCGCGGCGAGCAGGCCGAGCGCGGTGCGGATCCACCGTCCTGAGTTCGGCGCCCATAGCGCGACCCGGTCGCCCGGCTCGACGCCTAGCGCGAGCGCGGCCCGTGTGACATCACGTGCTTGTCCCGCCAGCTCGGCGTAGGTCGACCGCCCACTGGTCTCGTCGATCAGCGCGACGTCGTCCTGATAGGACTCGGCGGCGTGTTCGAGCAGCTCCGGGATGGTCGTCATACGGCAGCGGTCTCCTCCTGTGTCGTGCTGTCCGCGATCACGGTCACCGTTCCGGCCGCGCCGTCGACACGGACCAGCTGGCCGTCGCACAGGCTGGTGGTGGCGTTCTTGGTGTCCACGACGCAGGGGATGCCGAACTCCCTGGCGACGATGGCGGCGTGTGACGCGGCACCGCCGATGTCGGTCACCACCGCGGATGCGTATGCGAACATCGCGGTGTGTCCGGTGTCGGTCACCGACGCGACCAGGATGTCGCCCGGCTCGACGTCGTCGTCCAGCGACAGCACCCGCTTCACCCGGCCCTCCACGACTCCAGCGCAGACGCCGATCCCTGTCAGGCTGCCGCCCGCGCCAAGCTGCGCTGAGTCGCCGACCGGCTCCCAGCGTCCAACGACGATGTCCGGCATCCGGATGCCACGCAGGCGTTCCCGCTCGGCCCGGCGCCGGGCCACCCGCTCGGTCGCATCGGCGGGCAGGCAGAACGCCTCGTCAAGGGTGAGGAAGAAGACGTCGTCGGTCTCGGCAAGCGCCCCCGCCTTGGCCAGCCTGCGCGCCCGTTCCCGCAGTGCCAGTCGCAGACAGTGGGTGTAGCGGACGACGCCGTCGCGGGCCCGCTCCCGTGCCACGGTGGCGCCCACCGCCATACGCGCCGTCCTGCTCGTCGGCTCCTCGCCGGGAGCCCGATCCGGCGCGTCCTGTCGCGCTGCCCGTGCGGCCGCGCCGACCAGCATCGCCGGGTTGTCGCCGAAGGTCGGGTTGATCAGCTCGCACTCGCCGGGTCCGCGATGGCCAATAGCGGCCAGTTCGGTGTCGAGCGCGTCGGCGAACGTCGGTGACGCCGTCCGCAGCGTGTCGACGTCGCCCGACTCGGCGAGCGTGAGCAGCGCTGGGTCGTCGCGCAGCAGGGCGGCGAGGCGTTCCACCGCGAGCATCGTGCGGGCGGACTCCAGTCGCCGCGGGTCGACGTTCACCTGGCCGCCCTTGCCACGGGCGTGGATCGCGGTGGCGGCGCCGGTCATCATCACGCCGATCGAGGCGACTGTCCACGCCTGGTTGAGCCGATCGCGCCACAGCAGGGCATTGGTGTGGAGCTGCTCGTCGGTGAGCCCTGCAATCGCTGTGGCGGTCAGCGTTTCGGCACACGACGCCTGGTTGATTCGCTCCGCAGACTCGCGGTAGCGGCGAGCGGTGGCGATCACTCTCGACACCGCCCGCCACGTCGCCCTGACGCTAGCGAGCCCGGTCGGCATCGGCGGTTTGCCGTGGGGTTGCAGCGGAATCTCGTCCGGGATGTTGCCGTAGGCGTCCTTGCGGATGCTTTCCTCGTCCCAGCCGGGCATGTTCTCGGCGACGAGCACCCCGATCGAGGCGTTGATGTAGACGTGGTGGCCGAGCACGCTGCAGACGCGGCTGGCCCATTGCTCCAGCGCGACCCCGTCGAGCGCGATCATCCGTCCCATCGTCTCGTTCCCGATGCGTAACGCTCCCATGTGGAGGTCGAGCGTCATCGGCGTCAACGGGCCGGGCAGCGCCTCCGAGGTGTTGGTTGCGGTGTGCACCGGAAACCTCGGGTCGATGTGGTCGTCGAACTCGCCTTCCAGGCCGTCCGGCGCGGTGCTCTCCAGCGGGGTGCCGTCCGAGGTCGGAACTCGCGACGGGATCAGATACGTCGTCAGCGGCACCGTGCCCTTGCGTCCCCGTTCGGCGAGTCCCCTGGCGATGTCCCGCACCACGTCTGTCGCCGTCCACCCGCAGGCGAAGCCCGCGGTCGGGTTGAGCCGCTCCGGCTGCCAGTCTGGTCGGGCCCGGGCGGGCGCGGCGGGGCGAGCCGAACGGGGCGTTCGGTGCACATTGCGTGCCGAACGCCCCGTTCGGC
>WHUD01000215.1 GCA_009377385.1 Actinophytocola sp. | reverse complement strand
GAGCCGAACGGGGCGTTCGGTGCACATTGCGGGCCGAACGCCCCGTTCGGCCCGCTCTCAGCCGGGCGGCGGGGTGCCCTTGTAGGCACGCCAGGAGCCGATGTGCGTGATGTCGGTGAGCGTCGCGGTGCGGCGGTACTCCGTCCGCAGCACGACCGCGAACGACGACGTGCCGTCCTCCAGCTCGATGACGCTCAGCTCCAGCTCGGGCGGCTCGGCGGGTAGCAGCGAGTCGCGCAGCGTCTCCATCGGCAGGTCGTACAGCTCACCCCATACCGCGACGCCGCCCTCCTCGACCGGCTCCAGCGCGGGGAAGCGGTCGTCGACGGAGTGGAAGCGGTACTTCGGCGCGGTGCGGATCTCCTTCACCAGCGGCGCGCCCCGCAACTGGTGGTGCAGGTCGCCGCCGCGCATGCCGCCGCCGTTGAGGAACATGTAGACCACGAGAACCTCCTGGAGAGTCGAGTATCGATCAGCCGAGGACGAGACGTTCGACGTCGCTAGCAGCCTGTTCGGACACCGCAGCGGCCGCAAGCGCGGCGCGCAGGCCATCGGCGCCTGTCAGCGGCCGCTTGGACACCACGACCTCGGCGGCGGACGCGCTCAGTCCGGCGTCCTCGGTCAGCGCCGCGACGGCGTTCCCCGCTGGCAGCCGGTCGAACCAGCCCAGCCCGATCCGCTCCCTGCCGCCAGGGGTGAGTTCGCCGAACAGCCGGAGCCGGGCGAACCCGCCGTCCGGGTAGACGTCGACGCGGGCGTGTGTGATCGGCTCGAACTCCGTGACCAGGAAGCGGTGGCACGTGTCGGGCTGCAGCGGGGTCCGGCCGATCAGCTCCCGCCAATCCTGCGGACGATCCGGGTCCGTGCCGGCGGTGAGCCGGAACCAGCCGGGCGCGTTGCCCTTGAAGTGGGTGGTGTCCACGACGACCTGCCGCACCACGCCTTCCTCGGCGAGCCGGACGCTGACCCAGTCGTTGCTGTCGTCGCGGCGGCGTGCCGTCTCCCAGCCCGCGCCCATGTCGTGCGCGCTGCCGGGCAGCAGCAGGTTGTTCGGGGCCGAGAAGAAGCGGTTGGAGCAGTCGGTGACAATGCCGCCGTTCGCCATGGCGGCCAGGTCGAGCGGCATGCCTGCGAACCAGCGCGGGTCTGGTACCACCTCGCCGTGCACCCGCAGGCGTGCGACGCCGCCGTCCGGGTGGATGTTCAGCCGCACGTGGGTGAACCGCTGGCCCGGCGTGATGGGGAACAGGTTCGCGGTGTCGCCCCGCAGCGGCGACCGAGGCAGGATCTCCACCCATTCGGCGTCGGCCAGCTCGTCGGGGGAGGGGTAGCCCGGAATCGCGGCCGCCTCGACGGAGCACTCCTCGGGGTAGTTGCCCTTGAAGAACGCGGTGTCGACATTGACGCCGTGCACGACGCCTGGCGCGCCGAGCCGGACCACCACCCAGTCGTGGCCAGGTTCGCGGCGGCGGCGGGTCTCCCAGCCGTCGTACACCTGGCCCTTGTGGCCGAAGGTGTGTGGGCGGAACTCGGGGGCGCCGGGGTTGAGGAGGTTCTCCTTCTCCGCGAAGAACTCGTCGTTGGCCGCGACGACCGCACCGCCGAGCGCCCTCGCGGCGAGGTCGGGCAGGTCGGTGAACTCGGTGCTCGTCATCGCGTCTCCTCCAAGTGGGTGTCGGTGTCGATTATCGCCGCCAGCCGGTTCTCGGCGAGCTGCTCCAGCAGCGGTCCGGCGTTGGCGACGCAGCGGCGCGGGTCCGGCTCGATGTCGGTCAGCGCGCAGGCGGCAATGAATCCGGACGCCGTCAGCGTCTCGGCCGGCAGCAGGCAGCGGCCCGCCACCGCGACCACCGGAACTCCTGCCGCGCGGGCGGCGGCGGCCACGCCAGCGGGCGCCTTGCCACGCAGCGTCTGCTCGTCCAGCGAGCCTTCCCCTGTGACGACGAGCGATGCGCCCGCCAGGTGCTGGTGGAAGCCGACCAGGTCGAGCAGGTAGTCGATGCCGGGCCGGAGCACGGCGCCGAGTAGCGCGAGTGCGGCGAATCCGACGCCGCCCGCGGCGCCCGCTCCGGCCTGCCTGGCCACGTGCGGCGCGCCGAGCACCTCCGCCCAGCGGGCCAATGCCGCGTCGAGCAGCGCGACCTGCTCGGCGTTGGCGCCTTTCTGCGGGCCGTAGACTGCCGCGGCGCCGTGCTCGCCGAGCAGCGGGTTGTCGACGTCGCTTGCGACGACGATGTCGGCATCGGCGATGGCGGGGTGCAGGCCAGCGGTGTCCACCGTGGCCAGCCGCGCCAGCGCCGCCCCGCCCGGCGGCAGGTCGGTGCCGTCGGCGCCCTCGGCGTCCAGCAGCCGCACGCCGAGGGCCTGCGCCATGCCAGCGCCGCCGTCGGTGCAGGCACTGCCGCCGAGGCCGAGCACGATCGTGCGGCAGCCGTCGTCCAGTGCGTGCCGGATGACCTCCCCGGTGCCGAACGACGTCGCCGCCAGCGGCGCCAGCCGCCGTCCCGGCAGCCGGGACAGGCCCGACACGTCGGCCAGCTCCACGACGGCGGTGTCGCCCCGGCGGGCGTAGGCGGTGGCCACCGGCTCGCCCGTGGGGCCGCTCGCGCGCACCGGCACAGGGGTGAATCCGGCCGCCAGCGCGGCGTCCAGCGTGCCGTCGCCGCCGTCGGCGACCGGCACCTCCCGGACGTCGATGCGGGGTCGCGCCCGCCGCAAACCCGCAGCGACGTGCGCGGCGACCTGCGGCGCGGACAGCGATCCCTTGAACTTGTCCGGGGCGATCATCACATGGCTCATGAACCCATGGTGGCGATCGCCGTCGGCGCGTGCTCGGCCGAGGTGGCCAGCTCCTCGAACTCGTTGACGTTGTCGATCTCCGTGCCCATCGCGATGTTGGTGACCCGTTCCAGGATCACCTCGACCACCACCGGCACCCGGTACTCCGCCATCAGGCTGCGGGCCTTGTCGAACGCGGGTTGGATCTCGTCCGGGTCGGTCACCCGGATGGCCTTGCAGCCGAGCCCTTCTGCGACCTTGACGTGGTCCACCCCGTAGGAGTTCAGCTCCGGAGCGTTGAGGTTGTCGAAGCTGAGCTGCACGGCGTAATCCATGTCGAACTGCCGCTGCGCTTGGCGGATCAGTCCGAGGTAGGAGTTGTTGACCACGACGTGCAGGTAGGGGAGGTTGAACTGGGCGCCGACCGCCAGCTCCTCGATCATGAACTGGAAGTCGTAGTCGCCGGAAAGCGCGACCACGAGCGCGTCCGGGTCCGCCTTGCACACGCCCAGCGCCGCGGGGGCGGTCCAGCCGAGCGGTCCGGCTTGGCCGCAGTTGATCCAGTGCCGGGGCCGGTAGACGTGCAGGAACTGCGCACCCGCGATCTGCGAGAGCCCAATGGTGCTGACGTAGCGCACGTCGGGGCCGAAGGCGCGGTTCATTTCCTCGTAGACGCGCTGGGGTTTGATGGGCGTCTGCTCGAAGTGGGTCTTGCGGTGCAGGGTCGCCTTGCGCTGCTGGCAGTCGGCCACCCACGCGCTGCGATCGGCGGGCGCGCCCCGTTGGCGGGCCACGTCGAGCAGCATGCGGAGGGCCGCGCCGGCGTCCGAGGTGATGCCGTAGTCAGGCGCGAACACCCTGCCGATCTGCGTCGGCTCGATGTCGATGTGCACGAACGTGCGGCCCTGGGTGTAGGTGTCGAGTCCGCCGGTGTGGCGGTTGGCCCAGCGGTTGCCGATACCGAGCACGAAGTCCGATGCCAGCAGCGTCGCGTTGCCGTAGCGATGCGAGGTCTGGAGTCCTGCCATGCCCGCCATCAGCGGGTGGTCGTCCGGGATGGTGCCCCAGCCCATCAGCGTCGGGATGACCGGCACGTTCAGCAGCTCGGCCAGCTCAACCAGCTCGCTGGCGGCGTCGGCGTTGATGATCCCGCCGCCCGCGACGATCAGCGGCCGCTCGGCCGCGGCGAGCATGTCGAGGACCTTTTCGGCCTGCGCCCGGCTTGCCGCTGGCTTGTGCACCTCAAGGGGCTGGTAGGTGTCGGGGTCGAAGTCGATCTCGGTGAGTTGGACGTCGAGTGGCAGGTCCACCAGCACCGGGCCGGGGCGCCCCGACCGCATCTCGTGGAACGCGCGCTGGAACACCCACGGCACCTGCGCCGGTTCCAGCACCGTCACCGCCAGCTTGGCCAGCGGCTTCGCGATCGACGAGATGTCGACGGCCTGGAAGTCCTCCTTGTGCAGCCGGGAGCGGGGTGCTTGGCCGGTGATGCAGAGGATGGGGATGGAGTCGGCCGCCGCCGAGTACAGCCCGGTGATCATGTCGGTGCCAGCGGGCCCTGACGTGCCGATACAGACGCCGATGTTGCCCGCGTGGGTGCGGGTATAGCCCTCTGCCATGTGCGAGGCACCCTCGACGTGGCGCGCGAGCACGTGGTCGATCTCGCCGGACTCACGCAGCGCCGCGTAGAAGGGGTTGATCGCCGCGCCCGGCACACCGAACGCGGTGCTGACACCTTCGGCTTTCAAAACCTCCACCGCCGCGCGGGCGGCCGTCATACGAGCCATGGGCGTTTCTCCTTAGGGGTCGCGCAGTAATTGGCTAGGTCGTTCTCGGGCGTGTCGCGGTTGGCTTGG
>WHUD01000214.1 GCA_009377385.1 Actinophytocola sp. | reverse complement strand
GGTGGGGGCCGAGTCATCCGCACTGTGACAACGCATGAGCGGTGCGTATTCCATTATCGAAGCGTCGTGACCAGTGGTTTTACCGGCATCCAGTGACCTAGCAGATTGAATCCGGTAGTCGCCCGGTGCGCCTGATTCAGTCGCCGCCGACAGCCGTCTAGAGTGGGTCGGCAGCTCGAAGAAGACGAGTACTGGGAGGGTCGTCGAAGTGTCTACGGACTCGTTCGTCCACCTACACGTGCACACCGAGTACTCGATGCTCGACGGCGCCGCGAAGATCGCGCCGTTGTTCGACGAGGTGAACCGGCTGGAGATGCCAGCGGTCGGCATGACCGACCACGGCAACATATACGGCGCGGACGAGTTCTACCAGCAGGCCGTCAAGGCGGACGTCAAGCCGATCATCGGCATCGAGGCGTACGTCGCGCCGCAGAGCAGGCACCACAAGAAGCCGGTGTTCTGGGGGCAGAGCAACCAGCGCGGCGCCGACGAGTTCGGTGAGGGCGGCGACGTCTCCGGCAGCGGTGCGTACACCCACATGACGATGGTCGCCGAGAACGCCACCGGCCTGCGTAACCTGTTCGCGCTGTCGTCCATCGCGAGCATGGAGGGTCACTACCGCAAGCCTCGCATGGACAAGGAGCTGATCGCGGAGCACGCCGAGGGCATCATCGCCACGACCGGCTGCCCTTCCGGCGAGGTGCAGACCAGGCTGCGGCTCGGACAGAAGGACGAGGCGCTGCAGGCGGCGGCGGACTACCGCGACATCTTCGGCGCGGAGAACTTCTTCCTCGAACTGATGGACCACGGCCTTCGCATCGAACGCTCGGTGCGCGAGGGCCTGCTGGAGATCGGCAACAAGCTCGGCATCAGGCCGCTGGCCACCAACGACTCGCACTACGTCACCAAGGACCAGGCCGACGCTCACGGCGCCCTGCTGTGCGTGCAGTCCGGCAAGACGCTCAACGACCCGAACCGGTTCAAGTTCGACGGCGACGGCTTCTACCTCAAGTCGGCTGCCGAGATGCGCGAGATGTGGGACGCCGAGGTGCCTGGCGCGTGCGACTCGACGTTGCTGATCGCGGAACGGGTGCAGTCCTATGAGGACGTCTACGCGCACCACGACCGGATGCCGCGCTACGACGTCCCTGAGAGCCACACCGAGTCGAGCTGGCTGCGGCACGAGGTCATGGCAGGCCTGGAGCGTCGCTGCCCTGACGGCGTGCCGCAAAGCTACATCGAGCGCGCTGACCTCGAACTCGGCGTGATCGGGGACAAGGGCTTCCCTGCGTACTTCCTCGTCGTGGGTGACCTGGTGTCGTACGCGAAGAGCGTGGGCATCCGCGTTGGCCCCGGTCGTGGCTCGGCCGCGGGGTCGCTGGTCGCCTACGCGATGGGCATCACCAACATCGACCCGATCCCGCACGGGCTGCTGTTCGAGCGGTTCCTCAATCCGGAACGCGAGTCGATGCCCGACATCGACATCGACTTCGACGACCGCCGTCGCGGCGAGATGGTCCGCTACGCGACCGAGAAGTACGGCTCGGACAAGGTCGCGCAGGTCATCACGTTCGGCACCATTAAGACCAAGGCGGCCATCAAGGACGCCGCGCGTGTCCACTTCGGACAGCCGGGTTACGCGATCGCTGACAAGATCACCAAGGCGCTGCCGCCGCCGATCATGGCCAAGGACATCCCGCTGTCTGGCATCGTCGACCCTGAGCACGAGCGCTACGCCGAGGCGGCCGAGGTCCGCACGCTGGTCGAGACCGACCCCGAGGTCAAGACGATCTTCGAGACCGCGCGCGGGCTGGAGGGCCTGATCCGCAACGCGGGCGTGCACGCCTGCGCGGTGATCATGTCGAGCGAACCTCTGATGGACGCGATTCCGCTGTGGCAGCGCGACGACGGCGCGATCATCACCGGCTGGGACTACCCGTCGTGTGAGGCCATCGGCCTGTTGAAGATGGACTTCCTCGGCCTGCGCAACCTCACCGTCATCGGCGACGCGATCGACAACATCAAGGCCAACCGGGGCGAGGAGATCGACCTCGACACCCTCGGTCTTGAGGACCCGGAGTCGTACAAGCTCCTTGGCAGGGGCGACACCCTCGGCGTGTTCCAGCTCGACGGCGGCGCGATGCGCGATCTGCTGCGCCGCATGCAGCCCACCGGGTTCGACGACATCGTCGCCGTGCTCGCGCTGTACCGGCCCGGTCCGATGGGCATGAACGCCCACAACGACTACGCCGACCGCAAGAACAACCGGCAGCAGATCACGCCGATCCACCCCGAGCTGGAACCGCACCTGCGAGAGATCCTCGCCGATACCTACGGTCTGATCGTCTACCAAGAGCAGATCATGCAGATCGCCCAGAAGGTCGCAGGCTTCTCGATGGGTCGCGCGGACGTGCTGCGGCGGGCGATGGGCAAGAAGAAGCTTGAGGTCCTCGAGAAGGAGTTCGAGGGCTTCCGCGAGGGCATGCGCAACAGCGACCTGGTCGACGGCGGCTTCTCCGACGAGGCGATCAAGGCGCTGTGGGACACGATCCTGCCGTTCGCCGGGTACGCGTTCAACAAGTCGCACGCCGCGGGATACGGCCTTGTGTCGTTCTGGACCGCCTACCTCAAGGCCAACTACCCCGCCGAGTACATGGCGGCGCTGCTGACCTCGGTCGCCGACAACAAGGACAAGTCGGCCGTGTACCTGTCGGAGTGCCGCAGGCTCGGCATCAAGGTGCTGCCCCCGGACGTCAACGAGTCCGCCCAGCGCTTCGCCGCCGTCGGCGACGACATCCGCTTCGGCCTCGGCGCGGTGCGCAACGTCGGTGCGAACGTCGTCACGTCGATCATCAAGACCCGCGATGAGAAGGGCAAGTATGCCTCCTTTGTGGACTTCTTCGACAAGTCCGAACTGGTGGCCTGCAACAAGCGGGTTGTTGAGTCGCTGATCAAGGCGGGCGGGTTCGACTCGCTCGGCCTGACCCGGCTCGCGATGATCCAGTGCCACGAGGACGCCGTCGACGCCGTTGTGCCGCTCAAGCGGCAGGAGGCGATGGGGCAGTTCGACCTGTTCGGCGCTGGCGGGGCCGAGGAGCGGGACGACTCGGGGCACTCGCCGCTGGCGCATCTGAAGTTCACCGAGGAGGAGTACCCCCGCAAGCAGAAGCTTGCGTACGAGCGGGAGATGCTCGGCCTGTACGTGTCGGCTCACCCGCTCGACGGCGCGGAGCGCATGCTGCGCAAGAACGCGCCGAAGCCGATCGCGTCGATCCTGGACGACCCGCCCAAGGAAGGCGAGATCGTCGTCGCAGGGCTCATCACATCGATGGAGCGCAGGGTCAACAAGAAGGGTGAACCCTGGGCGATCTGCACCGTCGAGGATCTGGACGCCTCGCTCGAGGTGCTGTTCTTCCCGAAGTCGTACGCGATCTTCGCTGCTGACCTCGCCGAGGACAACGCTGTCGTCGTCAAGGGCAGGGTGAACTGGCGCGAGGACAGGATGTCGGTGTTCGGCGGCGGCGTCGTTCCGCTTGACCTGTCGGGCATCGAGCACGGCCACGAGGAACCGCCGTTCGTGTTGCTCGCCGCCGCCGACAAGCTCGACAGCAGCGCGGTGGCGGAACTCAAGCGCACGCTCGAAGTCCACAAGGGTGAGACGCCGGTGCACCTCAAGCTGCTCAGCAGCGACAAGGAGACGGTGTTCGCCCTGGACGCCTTCTCGGTGAGTCCCAGCTCCGCCCTCGTCGGCGAACTCAAGGCGATCCCCGGCATCACCGCCAACGTCTAGCCCGAGGGACGCCCAGGTGCGTCGTGTCCCCCGTTCCCGGCGTCGTGTCCCCCGTTCCGGACGGCGAGTTCTCCATTCGCGCCCCTGACGGCTTATCGGGGTGTGCCCAGGGGCTAAACCAGGGCCTTTCCTGATAGTGCGCTCAGCTTCGGGTCGGCATTGTCGGACTCGTGGTCCCTCCTGCAGTCATCCCGCCTAATCTGCTCGCGCGCCCGTCAGCGCTCTACAACGCCTCGTATGCGGTCGCGCGCGTCGCGATCGCCGTCATGCGCACCGCTACGCATCTGGTCGGACGCGCATCTGCCGACGTCATCGCACCGGTCGCGCTGGGTTTCACCAGCCTCGGCTCGGCGGTGGTGTTCTTCGTCCTGCTGCACGCGCTCGCCCCCGCATCGCTGAACCCGCTGCGTGAGCCGATGTCGGACTACGCGCTCGCTGACGGTGTTGGCTGGATGTTCCCTGTTGGAGTCGGCTTTATCGCCCTAGGTGGAGCCGGAGCGACGCTCAGCCTCGCGCGGGCGGGGCTGCTCGGCACCGGGCTGCTGCGCTCGGCGATGACTGTGATTGTTGTGAGTGCGGTCGCAACGGCGGTGTTCCCAACGGACGAGGGCTTCCCGCTCTCGCTGACCGCCGAGGTGCACCGGTATGCAGCGGTGACGTTGTTCGTCACCGTCCCCATCGCCGCCGGGCTTGCGGCTACCGCGCGAGGGCACGATGTGTGGCTGATCGCAACGACGCTGGTCGCGACCGGCCTGCTCGTCGTGTTCCTGCTCAGCCACCTGCGGGTAATGCCGCAGGCCATGCAGGACCTCCGGGGCTTGTTCCAGCGCGTACTGATCGTGGTGGATCTGGCCGTCCTCGGACGGTTGTGCCTCGCGG
>WHUD01000213.1 GCA_009377385.1 Actinophytocola sp. | reverse complement strand
CACCCGCCTGGCCCGTTTCGAGGATCAGGGTTCGTGGCAGTGGTCCCTCGGACTGTCCGGGTTCGGTTCGACCGGCACCGGGACAAGTCCGTGGCGAGCGGCTGATCGTCAGGTCAGGACGCGTGTGGGCGGGGTCTGACATCGCCGGGGCGTCCGTTGCGGCGCCGGGTGCTGATGCCGGCGGCGATGAACCAGGCCTAGGTGGCCATGATGACGAGGAAGCCAGCGGCGTTGTCGAGCATGGTGAGCACGAAGGCGGCGACCAACCCGACGGCGAGGAAGGCGGCTGCCCAGCCGAGCCAGCGTGCCATGATCTCGCCCCGGACCGCCTCGACGGCGACGGCGCCGAGCAGGACGGCCATGGGCAGGGTGACCAGGCTGAAGCCGAAGCTCATGTCGAGGAAGGTGACGGCGGTGATCGTGTCGAGCCCGTCGGCCGCTCGGCGGATCGTGCGGATCTGGAAGACCACGCTGGCCAGGGCGAGCGTGGTGACGATCGCTCCGGAGCCGAGGACCAGCGGGGCGAGTAGGTCGTTGTCGCCGCGGCGGCGGCGCAGCGAGGCCGAGAGATGCGCGATGAAGACGAACAGGAGCATCCAGGCGGCGACGCCGAGTGACCTGCCGAGGTAGAAGCTCGTCACATCCTTGTCGATCATCGCGGCGAGCACCTCGTCGGGTGTCCCGGCGTCCGGCGCGGCCTCGTCGCCTCGGGCGATGATGTCGTCGCCGACGATGAGTGTGATCGGGTA
This sequence comes from Actinophytocola sp., assembly GCA_009377385.1. Classification (GTDB taxonomy): domain Bacteria; phylum Actinomycetota; class Actinomycetes; order Mycobacteriales; family Pseudonocardiaceae; genus Haloechinothrix_A. The sequence goes on along the minus strand of WHUD01000213.1, from coordinate 4,232 downwards.
GAGCGCGCCGCAGGCTGCCGCCAGGCGTGCCCAGCGAGTGTCGATCCGCATGGTCACCCTCCGTTGTCGTTGGTGCTGACTGCTTGGGACCGTACGGCTGATGGTCGGACCGGAAACACCGCGTGAGCCGCAAACCCGTTCGCAGGTGCCAGCGGTTCTGGTTCCGGTGCACCGGAACGCGTTCTGCGATCTGGTGGCTGTCGCGGCGGGTGGGTTGGCGGCCATGATATGTCTGTGCTGGTCCCGCGGTGGGTGTGCCGGGCCCACCCGAGGACGTCCGATCGACGAAGGACGTCGAGGTCAAGTGGGGGATCCACCCCGCTGGAGACACCCGCCCGAGTGGACGAAGGGTGACCAGCTGACCGCGATGCTCCTCCTGGTTCAAGGGAAGTTCCGCATCGACCTGAGCGACGGAAGTGTGGCGCTGGAGGGGCAGGGCGACTACGTCGTCTGGGGACTTGGGTCTGATCACTCGTGGGAAGCCATCAAAGATTCGATCATGGTCACCGTTCGCTGGCCGTAATCACCCTGAGCGCATCCGACGACAGGGGACCGCTCTCGGTCCGCTCGTTGTACCAGCCGATGGCAGCGATGATGTCGGAGATCAGCGTATCGGCCCTGCCGTCGGCAATCGTGTTACGCGAACGTGTGCCAAGTACGTGTCCAAGTCGTTTGGATCGACGAAGTCGATCCAAACATCGCTACAGGATAGCGTCGTATTGCGCAGGTCAAGCACGCCGCCCTCCTAGGGCGGCGGAGTACCTGGCTGCCCGCCTCGCCACAATGGAGCGTGCCGAGACCCGGACCATGAAAAGTCGCCGGGGAAGCGGGCCGTGTATCAGATTCATAGACAGTGCTCCGGGTCTTTACAGGCCGGACCACGTAGGTGTCACGGACGTGCCGGCGGTAGCGCCGAACGATGGAGGGCCCAACCGCCGACCAGCAGGAGAAGGGCGAAGCTGACGAACCCGAGGTCCCACGAGAGTGGACCGCCGAGGTCGTCGCGCACATGGTGGATGCCGAGGATTTGGTGATTGACCAAGCCTTCCACCAGGTTGAACGACCCCCAGCCCGCCAGGAGCAAGCCGATCTGCGATCGCCAGCTCGGCGCCAGTCGGCCGCGGCGCCATGCCAGCAACATCGACATTGTCCCGGCGAGGACGAGAATCCATGTCCCCATGTGGAAGAGGCCATCGGCGAAGGTATTGGCCTCCAGCCCCGCCACAGTGGTGACCGGATGATCGTGGGTGGCGCTGATCAAGTGGTGCCACTGGAACAGTTGGTGGACGACGATTCCGTCGACGAAGCCACCGAGCCCGAGACCGAGCAGCACGCCGGGTATGCGGGTTGGTTGTGCAGCTATGTCGGTCGAGTTGCCTGCCGCTGAGGTGGTGGGCATGGGGTGCGAGGTACCCCTCCGATCCGATTTGATGCGCTGTACCCCCGGCGCCCGCATCAGCGAGATGAGCTTCGGCACGGCCGGAAGCTCCGTGAAGCCGGTTATCGCACCAGCCCGGTGAGAACGCGGCGGGTGAGCAGCCCTCGGCCGAGCCCGATCTCGACCAGGTCGTCGAAGGCTCGCTGGTTGCGCCGGGCCGCGCGCATGCCTGCGGCCAGCACCATTGGCGCGGCAGCCAGTCGTGCCGTGGTAGCCGTGTGCCGCAGGTGCCGGCCCAGAAGTGTCCGGACGGTGCTCCGGTATCGCGCGCCAGCGGACTCCGGACGGCCGTCCCTGACGGCCTCGGCGGCGGCCCGGCCGGCTAGCACCCCGGTCGCGACGGCGTAGTAGATGCCCTTGCCGGTCATCGGCTTGACCAAGCCGGCGGCGTCGCCGGCCAGCAGCACCGGGCCGTCCGGCTGGGTCCACCGCCACGACGACAGCGGCAGGTGGTGGCCGCGCCACGTGGTGCCGGCAGGGGTCGTGCCGGGCAGCAGCCTCTCCAGCCGGGCCAGTAACCCGGCCCGAGAGGTTCCGCCCTCCGTGGTCTCGAACTCGCCGTACCCGATATTGGCCATGCCGTCGCCGCGGTCGAAGCACCACGCGTACGCCTGCGCCCGGTCGCCGCCGTGACGGTGCCAGCCCGGCGGCCGTGCGCACGGCGGAGTTCGCGCTGTCGGCCCCGACCACTACAGGCGCGAGCCCGGCATCGTCGTCGTTCACTACACCACCGGCGGTGGGCCGCACCGTCCGCACCCGGTGCTCGCGAAGGATGGCGCCACGGCCGACAGCGGCGTCGACCAGCCGCTGGTCGAAGACCGTGCGCGGCACCACCCACGTGGGCCCGCCGCAACGGCCGCGACACCCGCGAGTCGCGGTACGACAGGTCGAGCCGGTGCAGGGGTGTCCAGTCGTCGAGCAGCCCCATCACCCCGACGCTCGCCAGCACGTCGAGCACGTGCGGGGCGATGCCGTCGCCGCAGGCCTTGTCGCGCGGGAAGGCGGCGCGGTCGAGCAGCAGCACCCGTAGCCCGGGCCGGACTGACAGCGCGCCGAGCGCGGTAGCCGCTCCGGCCGGGCCGGCTCCGACGACGATGATGTCCCAGGACTCCGCCATGACCACACCCTTACCCGCGCAGCGCGAGCATCACCACGTCGACGGCGATGGCAAGCGCGGCCCGGAACGGGGTCTTGCCGCCTCCGCGCAGGCCGACGCCGGCCAGCACTGCGACGACCCCGAGGCCGGCCCAGCTCCACACCGGTGGCGTGCCCGGCCCCAGCGCGGCGATCACCGACGCGGCGACCAGGATGGCGATCGCAGCCGGCTGTGATCGGGACCGGCCGAGCCGGTGCGGCAGCCCGCGGACGCCCGGCCGTGCAGATCTTGTCCACTTTGATAGCGGCCGATGCCAGGCCAGGTGCGGATACCTCGTGCAGGCAATCAGCCGTTGCTCTGGGCGGCAGCGGCGTTCTTTTTCAGCGCACGGCGCAACTGCATGATGCGAGCAGTGCCGGGGATGGCGACCAACAGCAGGCCCGCGACGGCGGCCAACAGCAATGCGACGGCCAAGGAGGCTTGTCCCTCGAAGCCCAGATAGTGGATCGTCACGGTGTGCGAGTTCTGGGCGATGAAGATCAACAGAGCGACCAGCAGAATGGCCGCTGCGATGAGACCAACCCACCAGGCGCTGACCCGAGTGCGCCGGATCTTGCCTTTGCTGGTGAGTCCCGCTGTCGGCGGATGGCCACCTGGCGGGACCGTCGATGGTGGGGCTGGACCCGTCGCCGTTGGGACCTCGTGATCGGGATTCGTGGAGGGCGAGTTGTGTGATGCCCCCGTCGAGCCATTGGCGCTCGTATCTGGATGTTGATCGGTCATTGGATCGCTCGCCTCCTCATGCAATGCGACCGCTGTAGCGGGCGGCGATCCAGCGTGAATCGCACACCTAAATCCGTCTGGGTCGGCGCTGACTCACATACCCCGCTGCTGGTGCCGGAAACGGCAGCATCAGCAGCAGGCCTAGAGGTAACGGATCGTGGCTGGAAGAGTCACCGTGTTGGGAAGCGGTGCCAGATCGGTGTTCGGCGAGTTTGAGGGTGCAGATCAGGATGACCGGCTTCCGAAAGGTCCTTCCGTTAGTGCATTGCTGATGTGTTCAGAAGACGGCCTTGCCTCCGGTGACACCGAGCACGGTGCCGGAGACGTAGCTCGCCTCGGATGGGGAGGCGAGGAAGACGAACGCGGGCGCCACCTCGGCGGGCTGGCCGGCCCGGCCGAGCGGGGTGTCCTGGCCGAAGTGCTCGATCTTCTCGACCGGCTGGGTAGCCGGCTGCAGTGGAGTCCAGATCGGGCCCGGCGCCACCGCATTCACACGGATGTTCCTTGGCCCCAGCTCCGCGGCCAGGTTCACGGTGAAGTTGTTGATCGCCGCTTTCGTAGCTGCGTAGTCGAGCAGGGAGATCGACGGGTCGTAGGCCTGGATGGAGGAATTGTTAATTATGCTGGCACCTCGCTCCAGGTGTGGGACGACGGCCTGCGTCAGCCAGAACAACGCGTACAGGTTGGTCCGCATCACCCGATCGAGCTGTTCCGGGGTGATGTGCTCGAGGCCCGGCGAACGCGCCATCTGGAATCCCGCGTTGTTCACGAGAACGTCCAGGCCCGCGAATTCCGCGATGACTTGGCTCGCCACGTCCTGGCAGTTCGGTCGCTCTGTGAGATCCGTCGCGATCGGTACAGCCCGCCGACCGGCGGCTGAGACGAGTTCGGTGGTGACGTCGGCGTCGTGTTGCT
>WHUD01000212.1 GCA_009377385.1 Actinophytocola sp. | reverse complement strand
ACCACGAACGCCGCGGCGCCTAGACGCGCCCCGAAGGGGATGGGCAGGTCGCTTGCCGCGCCGTAGGCCAGCGCCAGCCCGATCGCGGCCGAGAGCAACTGGCGCATCGTCAGCCCGCCGAAGGCGCGGTCGGCGACGTTGAGGTGGGTCGGGATCTCGTGGCGGCTGTTCACGCCATCGCCTCCTGCACCAGGCCGGCGATGACGCGGGCCAGCAGCACGATCGCGAGGCCGGCCAGGGCGTTCACGATCGCGGTCTTGCCCGACTCCATCTGCCGCGGCGAGCCGGCGGCGGACATGTAGAGGAAGGCTCCCCACATCACGAAGAACGCCGAGGTGAATTCAAGTGGTCAGTGCAACACCATCACGATTCGTGGAGGTGTTGGATGGCGAAGCTGGGCCGGCCGGGGATGTCGGATGAGCTGCGACGGGAACTCTGGCGATTGTGGGGGGCAGGACGATCGTTCAGCGAGATCGCGCGGTCGATTGGACATCCTCCCGGTTCGATCTTCACGATCGTCAAGCAGACCGGCGGCTACGTGCCGCCGCCGAGGAAGCGGCGCGCCGGTGCGTTGACGCTGCAGGACCGCGAAGAGATCTCCCGTGGCCTGGCACGTGGTGATTCGATGCGGCAGCTCGCGCGCCAGCTCGGACGCGCTGCCTCGACGATCAGTCGCGAGATCGCTCGGAACTACGGCAAGAAGCGGTACCGGGCGATCAATGCGGACGACCGGGCCTGGCGCCGGGCGAAGCGTCCGAAGCTATGTCTGCTGGCGACCAACCGGGCACTGCGCGAGTACGTGGCGGCCCGGCTGAGCGAGGACTGGTCACCGGAGCAGATCGCAGGGACGCTGAAGCGCTGCCATGCAACGGGAAGCGGGATGCGCGTGTCGCACGAGACGATCTACAAGTCGCTCTTCGTGCAGACCCGCGGCGTGCTGGCGAAAGCACTGCAGCAACACCTCCGCTCACGCCGTCCGACCCGCCGGAACATCCACAACACCGTGACCGGGCAGTGGCGCTCCCAGATCACCGACGCCGTCTCGATCCGCGAGCGCCCTGCCGGCGTCGAAGATCGGGCAATTCCGGGGCACTGGGAATCTCAATGGTGTTGTCAAGCCGCCTGAGCGAGCGTTGGTGCTGCTGGTGTCCAGGTTCGGTTGTCGCGTAACAGTGCCCAGAGGACGTCGACGCGGCGGCGGGCAAGGGCGATGACGGCTTGGCTGTGGGTGCGGCCGTGCTCGCGTTTCTTGAGGTAGTAGTCGCGGTTCGGTCCGGCGCGCATCATGCTGGTCTGCGCCGAGAGGTAGAACACGTGGCGCAGCGGACGGCTGTAGCGTTTCGGGCGGTGCAGGTTGCCGGAGCGGCGACCGGAGTCGTTGGGCACAGGGACGAGCCCTGCCGCGGCGGCGAGGTGGCCAGCGCTGGGAAACGCGCGCAGGTCGCCGGCGCCGACCAGCAGAGAGGCACCGAGGAACGGACCGAAGCCGGGCATCGATTGGATGACTGCGGCCTGGGGATGCTGCTCGAAGTGCTCAGCGATCTGAGCGTCGAGGCTCTTGAGGCGTTCGTCGAGGGCGAGGATGTTGGTGGCGAGTTCGGCGATGATGCTCTCGGTGAGGTCTTGGCCGGGAAGCACCGTCACCTGGGCACGGGCCGCGGTGACAGCTCGAGCGGCAACACCGGCCGCGTTGCGCACCTTGCGTTGGCGCAGCCATGCGGTGAGTCGTGTTTGGCCGATGCGGCGGATCCGGTGGGGGCTGGCGTAGCCGGTCAGCAGCACCAGCGCACCTTTGCAGGAGGCGTAGTCGAACTCCCGCTCCAAGCTGGGAAAGACGCTGGTCATCAGGTCTCGGAGCCGGTTGATCATGCGCACGCGGTCGGCGATCAGGTCGGCGCGATGCCCGGTCAGCACGGCCAGGTTGCGGACCAGGTCGGTGTCGTGGTCGATCACGGCCAGGTCCCGGCGGATGCGGGCGGTCTCGGCGATCACGTAGGCGTCTTTGACGTCGGTCTTGCCCTCGCCGGTGTACGCGCTGCTCATCGCGGCGACCACCCGTCCTGACGCATATCGCACCGACTGGTCGGCCCGGGCCAGCAACGCCAATATCAGTGCCGACGGCGCACCGATGATGTCGACTGCCCACACGGCCTGGCCCGCCAGCTCGCCCACCGTCGCGATCAGCGCGAGGATCTCGGCCTCGTCGTTCATGATCTTGACCGACAGCAACGTCGTGCCGTCATCATCGAGCGCACACACCCAGTGGTGCGTCTTGCCGATGTCGACCCCAACCCATGATCTCTCCCGCAGTGGCGCCACGCGCACGTCCCTTCCTCGCTCCAATACAGCTGACAACGACTCGTGGACACCCCGCTGACGCATCCGTAACCAGCGACCAAGCGCACATCTCAATCAGCAGCCAGGGCGACCAGGAGGATCGGGTGGACATTCCCAGTTAGCGACCAAGCGCAAGGCGACCTCAGCCACACCTGACCCTCCTGAGCCACCCACAGTCTTACGGAAGGAGACCTGCTGCTGGGCCGGCACTGGACTCAGATCGCCACCGTCGTCGAACGCTCCACCCGCTTCACGGTGCTCGTCCAGCTCGACGGACGCGACATGGACACGGTGACGAAGGGGATCTCGCGCACGATGACCCGGCTCCCGGAACAGCTGCGCAAGAGCCTGACCTGGGACCGCGGCATGGAGCTGGCCGACCACAAGACGGTGACCGCCAACACCGGTCTCGACGTCTACTTCGCCGACCCGCGCAGCCCCTGGCAGCGTGGCACGAACGAGAACACCAACCGCTTGCTGCGTCAGTACTTCCCGAAGGGGAGGAGCATGGCGCGCCTCACCCAGGACGACCTCGACGCGGTCGCCGCGACGCTCAACTCGCGACCCCGGAAGACGCTCAACTACGACACGCCCGCCGATAGAATGCAGGCACTGTTGCGCTGACCCATTGACTCCACCGAGACCGCCACCGCCACGCCGATGCCGATGTTCAGCAGGTTGGTGAAGAGGGTGTTGATCTGGTCCATCTGACTCCTCTCTCAGCGGGCGCCCTGCGCGCCCCCTGCTTCCTCTCCCAGCACGAGCAGCTCCGCGACGAGCCAGCGCTCGCCCTCGCGAACGAGCCGCAGGCTCACGTGCTGCATCACGTGTTCCTGGACGAGCGCGCCCGACGCCGCGTCGCGCCAGCTCCGCTCGTGTGTCGCGCGCACGGTTGCCGTCGCGGCGACGTCGGAGAGCGCGGTCACGGAGACTGACTCGATGCGCGTGGTGGAAGCGCGCTGCTGCGCGACTGCGGCCGGGTCGACCGCCGCCTCCGTGATCGCCGTCCGCAGCTCCCCGGCCGTGAGCTCGACGAGTCGCGCCGTGTAGCCGTCGGGGTTCCGGAAGTCGAAGCTTCCGTACGCCGTGACGAAGGCCGCGGCCGCGGCGCCGACCGCACCGCGGTCGTCCTCGCGATCCGCGAGCCGGGTCGCGCCGCTCCAGCCGGAGGACACCGCGATCGCCAGCAGCAGCCCGGCGAGGCCGAGCAGCGCGTACGCCGGTCCCCGCCCGGGCATCACGACGGCACCCCGGCGGGCACGAGCGCAGGAGGAGCCTCGAGAGTCGGCGTCGGAACGAGCCCGCCGGCCGCGTAATAGCTGGCGCGGCCGAGCACGAGTGCGACGTACTCCCAGGAGTGGTTGTAGGCCCAGACGGCGTTCGGGACATCGGTGGCGACGCCCGCTGCGACCAGGTAACGCGCCATGGCCGGGATGGCGTCGCGGTAGTCGTACGGGTCGCCGCCCTCGCCGAACGCCTCCCAGCTCGGGGGGAGGAACTGACCGTAGCCGATGGCGCCCGCAGACGAGGTCGCCATGTTGGCCCCGAAGCCGCTCTCCACCGACGCGATCGCGGCCAGCAGCTCCCAGGGGACGCCGGTCTCGGCGCTGACCTCGAGCATTATCCCCAGGTGCTCGGGCGGCACGGGCGGCGGGTCGGAGCCGCCGAAGCCGGGGAACCCGGAGAGCAGCATCGCGACCAGCGCCGCCGTCGCGATCACCACCAGCAGCACCGGCAGCAGGAAGAGCACGGCCAGCGCCGCGGCGATGCGCAGCCCCTCGCGCGGGAGGTCGCCGAGCACGGAGCCGGCGACGAGTGCAGCCTTGAGCATCGCTACCTCCCGCCCGCGCCGGCAGCGGCCCCTGCCGCGCCGCGGTTCGCTACGCCGCCGGCGACGCGGCTGAGCACGACCAGCGAGACGACGGAACTCATCCCGGCGTGGTGCACCTGGTTGCGCAGCAGCGACGGCACCTTGAGGGTCAGCCAGGCGACGGCGATGCCGAGCAGCAGCGTGAGCAGGGCGTTCGAGACGGACCCAGGCGTGAGCTCGACCATCAGCGTCGCGCCCAGCCGCAGCACGACCATCTGCACGGCTTGCTGGAAGACCGTGATCGGGAAGAGGTGCGCCCACCAGCGCGTCCAGCCCTGCGTCTGTGGCAGCACCCAGAGCAGCACCATCACCGGCGAGAGCACGATCAGCACGTCGATCAGCGCGAGCCGCATCAGCATCTGGAACACGAGCAGCAGCGCCACCACGCCGTAGGTGATGGCGACGAAGACGAGCGCCATCCCCTCCTGCTCGACGCCGGCCTGGTCGTAGCCGGGCAGACCGACCTGGCCGACGGCGGCGGCGAAGGCGTTGTTGGCGTCGATCAGCAGGCGCGCGAGCTCGAGCGTGAGGTTGACGGCGAGGGCCGCGAGGATCACCCGCGGCAGCAGCTCCATCGCCTCGTGGTAGGGGCTGCGGATGTGCTCCTTCACGATCACGTTGAAGCCGCCCCACATCACGATCAGCGCGAGGCCCGCGTTGGCGAGTGCTCGCGAGAAGTCCCAGAGCGAGCGGACGGTGGTGCTCTCGTAGGTGCCCGCGGCGGGGGTGCGGGTGACGAAGTTGAGCGAGGAGTCGCCGAAGCCCAGCGCCCAGTCGATGAAGCCGCGCATCGCCTCGAGCAG
>WHUD01000211.1 GCA_009377385.1 Actinophytocola sp. | reverse complement strand
AACTCGACACGTTGACGGAGTCGGTGACTGGCTGGACCGGAAACGATGCACGCGTCCTCGAGCTCGCAGCTGGTGAGGTAGCTGCGGGTGGGCAAGTCGTTCGCGACATCCGAGCCGAGGGGATGGTCCTTCATGGTCCACGCGGGTATTTGCGCGGCCCTGGGGTGACTTCGGAAGGAGAAGGCGGCCGTGGCTGAGTGGAAGCGCTGTGACGAGGCGACCAGGAGGGGACGTCTGGCCAAGGCCCGGCAGTTCCTGATGGCCGCCGACACGATCGAGACAATCGTCGACGATGACGAGATTGCCGATGCGTACGTCACTCTATGCGTCCACGCGGGGATCGCTGCGGCCGACGTGATCTGCTGCGCAAGGCTTGGGGCGGCACCACCAAGGCGAGAACCACAGCAGCGCTGTTGCGTTGCTGGCTCAGGTGAACAAGGAGGCCGCGAAGCACCTCAAGCGGCTGTTGGACATGAAAACTCGGGCAGGCTATGGCGCGACAGCCGCGTCGGCAGCCGAGCAGCGACGGGCGGGGCGCGCCGCCTGGCCGCCCGTGCCGTCAAGGCGCACAGTGGAACCAGCGGCACAGCGAACGAGGAGGTCGTCATGCACGAGAAGCACTGGACGGTCGAAATCGCCATCGACGAACACGAGTCGCGGACCCGTGCCCGTGCCAGGCTGCACGCGGCAGGTACGGACAACCTCGTCGGCGTCGGCCTCGCGCGACTGAACCCGGAGGACGCCAACGTCCCCAAGATCGGTGACGAGCTCGCGGCGTCGCGGGCGCTGTCCGATCTGGCGCACCGGCTGCTCGACGTCACCGCGGACGACATCGAGAACGTCACCCACGAACCGGCACACCTGCGGCTGTAGCACGGGCTGACAGCGGAGTGGCTACGGTCGGCGCATGACCGTGGTCCGCTCCGTCGTGCTTTTCGTCATCGCTGCGCTCGCCGAGATCGGGGGCGCCTGGCTGGTCTGGCAGGGCTGGCGGGAGGACCGCGGTCTGCTGTGGATCGCGGCGGGCGTCCTCGCGCTCGGCGCGTATGGCTTCGTGGCCACGTTCCAGCCGGACCCACACTTCGGTCGCATCCTCGCCGCCTATGGTGGAGTATTCGTCGCCGGGTCACTGGCCTGGGGGATGGTTGTGGACAAGTTTCAGCCCGACAAATGGGACTACCTTGGCGCTGGAATCTGCCTGCTCGGCGTCGCTGTCATCATGTACGCGCCGCGCTGACCGGCGACGATGCCGCCCAGGTCCGTCACAGTTCGAGCTTGACCGGATACGCACCGAGATAACGATCTGAGCAAAACCGTCACCTGATTGCGATATCCGTGTGACATGCGTTGCGGAGTTGTTCCGGTCGCGCCGATCGGGTGATAGACACCTGCGGGCGGGGGAATCGACGTCGTGTGGAAGGTAACTCGTTGCTATGGCCGGTGCGGAGCAGATCTCGGTCGCTGAGTTGCTGCGCCGGGAAGGCGTCAGCCCCAGTGAGCCGCCAAGCAAACGAGGCAGGGTCGCCGCGACGGCCGCCGGTGTCGTCGCGCTCTGTGGCGCCGCAGCGACCGGCATCGTGGGTTTTGCTCCGCCCGTCTCGACGTCGCTGCATCTCGGCGACGGCGATGGCGCGCAGCCGGACGGCTCCGACGGCGGCGGTGTCACGGTCGGTGGGGACGATACGTCCGATGGTGCGTCGCCGTACGTGCGGACGAGCACGCAGCAGGACATGGCCTCGGGCGACGCCGAGCGCAGGGTGCCAGCGATGACCTGGCTCGCGGACGACGCCGCTGCCGACCGGACGACGACGTCGGCCCCCCAGACGACGGCGGAGCCGTCGGGCGACGCCCGCGGTAGTGCGGACTCCGGTGGTGCGGGGCGGGCGTCGCAGACGCCATCCGGGGAGCAGCAGGACGACAGCGGCGGCGCAGGCGGCGACGCAGGGGCGCGCGGCCAGTCGGAGAACGCGGGGCCGCGCGAGGACAAGGGCGGCACTGAGAACGCGCAGCGCGGCCAGGGCGGTTCGGACACCAGCGGCAGGGACAACGGCGGCACGGAGAACTCCAGCGGCTCCGGAGAACGCGGTGCGTCGTCCGGAGGCGGCCAGGAGTCCGGCGGCGGTCAGTCCGGAGAACCCGGGCAGGCGTCCGAGGGCCGCGGCAAGTCCGGAGAGCGTGGCAACGCGCCCGAACAGCGCGGGAGCGCATCGGACCAGCGTGGCAACCAGCCGGAGCAAAGCGGCACTTCGGAAGATCGGGGACAGTCGGGGCAAAACACCCACTCGAACTCCCCGAAGCACCCCCGCTAATCCTCACCCGCTCGCGTGTTAACCCAACGTAGCCAACCCATCTCCCAGGGCAAACGCTGGGCCAATCGCGATGGCGAAGTCGTGCCAGTGGCGGACCTGCGCGCAGTACTCACCTGGGTGGGTGTCATGATGCTCACATTCCGGAAGGTGGTCGACCGTCGGCCGCAGCCAGCCGGAGGGAGAGCTACACATGACGTGGGCAAGGCATTCAGGACCCGACGAAGAGCAAGGCTGGTCCGCCGAGGTGCGGGCGGCTGAGCGGGAACGCCGCGAGGAGCAGGCGGGCAAGGCGGCCATCACGGTGGCAGGCCACTCCGCCAACGCCGACGAATGCAAGGAGCTCCTCGACATGCTGGGGCTGGAGCCCGCGCTCGCACGGAGATAGCCCACACCTCTGATCACCACACCGCGGTGAGCTGACCGCATCTCTGGCGTCGTGTCCCCCGCTCGGGACGCTGTGTTCTGCGCTCCCGACGCCGTGTTCACCACCCGGAGCCGCGCAGGGGCCCCACCCGGAGCCGCGCTGGGCCAAACGGAGCCGCGCAGGCACGCCGTCGTCCGCGAGCCCAGCGCCACCTCGGGTCGCCAAGGGCCGAGTCTCAGATGCCAGACAGTTTGCCCCCGCCTCAGGGTGAACGACCCCCACTGGCGCTGTGCAATGGGTGCATGAACAGCGACACCTTGCTGATCGGACCTGGCCCGCTGACCATCGAGCAGGTCGTCCGCGTTGCCAGGTCCAACGCCCAGGTCGCGCTCACCGACGACGCGATCGCCCGCATCGAGATCGCGCGCGGCAACGTCGACGCGCTCGCGGCCGACCCGAAACCCGCCTACGGCGTCTCGACCGGCTTCGGCGCGCTCGCCGTGCGGCACATTCCGCCGGACAACCGCGCCCGGTTGCAACGGTCCTTGATCCGTTCGCACGCCGCTGGCGCAGGCAATCCGGTCGAGCGCGAGGTGGTGCGCGCGCTGATGCTGCTGCGGCTGCGCACCCTCGCGTCCGGGCACACAGGCGCGCGCCCGGACACCGCCGGCGCGCTCGCGGCGCTGCTCAATGCGGGCATCGTGCCGGTGGTGCCGGAGTACGGCTCTCTCGGCTGTTCGGGTGACCTCGCCCCGCTCGCCGCCGTCGCTCTGGCGCTGATGGGGGAGGGCGACGTCTACGACGCGACCGGTGACGTCGTGCCCGCAGCCGACGCGCTGGCCGCCTCGGGGATCGAACCGGTGGCGCTCGCCGAGAAGGAGGGCCTCGCGCTCACCAACGGCACCGACGGCATGCTCGGCATGCTCGCGCTGGCCGTCGCCGACCTCGTGCGGCTGCTCGACGTCGCCGACCTGACCGCCGCGATGAGCGTCGAGGCGACACTCGGCACCGACCGGGTGTTCGCGGCTGACCTGCAGGCGCTGCGGCCCCACCCCGGCCAGGCGTCCTCGGCGGCGAACATGTTGGCGCTGCTCGACGGGTCGGAGATCGTCGCGAGCCATCGCGGCCCCGACTGCCCGAGGGTGCAGGACGCCTACTCGCTGCGATGCGCGCCGCAAGTGCACGGCGCCGCCCGCGACACCCTCGCGCACGCTCGTAGCGTCGCCGATCGGGAGCTGGCGTCGGCCATCGACAACCCGGTCGTGCTCGCCGACGGCAGGGTGGAGTCCAACGGCAACTTCCACGGCGCGCCGATCGCCTACGTGCTGGACTTCCTCGCGATCCCGCTGGCCGACGTCGCGAGCATGGCGGAGCGCCGCACCGACCGGCTGCTTGACGTCGCCCGCTCGCACGGGCTGCCACCGTTCCTCGCCGACGACCCCGGCGTCGACTCCGGGCACATGATCGCGCAGTACACCCAGGCGGGTGTCGTCTCGGAACTCAAACGGCTGGCCAATCCCGCATCGGTCGACTCCATCCCCAGCTCCGCGATGCAGGAGGACCACGTGTCGATGGGCTGGTCGGCCGCGCGCAAGCTGCGCCGCGCCGTCGACGGCCTGACCACGGTGCTCGCGGTGGAGTACCTGACGGCGGCGCGGGCGCTTGACCTGCGCGCTCCGCTCACCCCGGCGCCTGCGACTGCCCGTGCGGTTGCGCTGCTGCGGGAGCGGGTGCCCGGCCCTGGTCCCGACCGCCACCTCGCCCCGGAGATCGCCGAGGCCGAAGACCTCGTCCGCTCGCCCGCGCTCGCCGCGTTGGTGCACATGTCGACATCGAAACAGGAGGGAACCCGATGACCAGGACGATCCGAGCGGCGCGGGGCAGCGCGCTCACCGCGCGCAACTGGCAGGCCGAAGCCGCACTGCGCATGCTGCACAACAACCTCGACCCCGAGGTCGCCGAGCGGCCGGAGGACCTCGTCGTCTACGGCGGCACCGGCAAGGCGGCCCGCAACTGGGCCAGCTTCGACGCGCTGACCAGGGAGCTCAGCACACTCGACGTCGACGAGACGCTGCTGGTGCAGTCCGGCAAGCCGGTCGGCGTGCTGCGCACCCACGAGTGGGCGCCCCGGGTGCTGCTCGCCAACTCCAACCTGGTGCCGGACTGGGCGACCTGGCCGGAGTTCCGGCGGCTGGATGCGCTCGGGCTGACCATGTACGGCCAGATGACCGCAGGCTCCTGGATCTACATCGGCACCCAGGGGATTCTGCAGGGCACGTACGAGACGTTCGCCGCCGTCGCGGAGAAGCTCGCCAGGTCGCGTCAGCGAGATGGGCATGGGCACAGC
>WHUD01000210.1 GCA_009377385.1 Actinophytocola sp. | reverse complement strand
CGTAGCCGCGCAACTCGCCGGGCAGGCTGTCCAGGCCGAGCAGGGTCTCGGCGGTCAAGGTGACGTAGACGTGGGTGACCACCGAACTCTGCCGGGTGCCGAGTAGTAGGTCGAACAGCACATCGGCCCGGCGCTCATCCATCGACCGTTCGTCATCGGCGCCAAGGCCACGGGCCAGCGTGTCGATCCGCTGATACGCGGCCTGCACCCGTTCCGCAGGCGCGAAGGCGTGCAACCACGCCATGCCGTCCTCGGCGGCGTGCCGCTCGACCTTCCGACTGCGCTTCGTGAGTTCCGCACGTGTGCTGGCGCCCTCGGGATCGACCTTGATCACCGTCGTGCGCGCCAGCCGCGCCACCTGCCACGGCGTCTTGCCGAGAATCGTCGGATAGATACGGGCCTCGAACTCCGCACACTGCTCGCCGGACAGCGGACTCGCGGCCTGCGCGATCTGACGTGCCTTGCTCTCGTCGAGCAATCCGGCTGACAACGCACCGAGCGTGCGCGGCAGCCGCTCACACAGGTCCTCGGCCAGCGCCAGATCCTGCGCGGAGCGTGCCAGCGAGACGTTGCGACGCAGCGCGAGCATGTCATGCGTCCACTCGTCGTCTCGCGCGGCAGTCCGGTAGCGTTGCATCGCTCGCATCTTCTGCGCCTGCACCATCGCCTGCAGCTGGTCGGCAGCCGCGATGAATCGGCCCGCGTCCACCGCAGACATCTCCGCGAAGTCGGCCTCGTCGAAGTCAACGACGTCAGCCAACGTCCACCCTGGATCCCCCGGATCCACGGGCGCTTCGAAGATTTCGGTGATGACCTCGGGCATACACGGAAGCCTAGCCGAAACTCCTCAACGTGTCGAACATATGATCGACGGGCGTATCGCCTCGTGGTAGGGTTCCGTGCTGGCGGAGGACGGCCGGGGGAGCAGAGGCAGAACATCGTCCGGCACCTCCGGAACTAGGTGCGGAGTGCGTGAGCCGCGGTGCGGGTGATCTCTTCCGCGATACTTCCATGGGAGAAAGAGCCGCGCGCGTCATTCCCTGCCCGAAGACCACGCACGCCACAGCTCGGCGTAGTGGCCTCCCGCGCCGAGTAGCTGGGTGTGGCTGCCGGATTCGATGATCCGGCCCGCGTCGAGCACTACGACGCGGTCGGCGTTGACGGCTTGGGTGAGCCGGTGCGCAACAACGAGCGCGGTGCGGCCGGACAACGCCGCGTCGGCTGAGGCTTCGAGCTCACGTGACCCCGCGCTGCCCGCGTCGGCCGTGGCCTCGTCGAGGATGGCGATCGGTGGGTCGGCGAGCACGAGCCGCGCCAGGGCGAGTTGTTGCGCCTGGCTGGCGGTCAGCTTGTGCCCGCCGGTGCCGACGACGGTGCCGAGCCCTTCCGGCAGCGCGGTCGCCCAGTCCAGCGCGCCAACCGTGGCCACGGCATCGCGGACCTCCTCGTCGGTGGCGTCCGGGTTCGCGAGCCGGAGATCGTCGGCAAGCGGCCCAGCGAAGACGTGCACCTCCTGGCTGATCAGCGCCACCGCGCGGCGTGCCGCTGCTGGCCCAAGCTCGTCGAGGCGCAACCCACCAACGGTGATGGAGCCGCCGGTCGGGGTGTGGATTCCGGCGAGCAGCTTGGCGAGCGTGGTCTTGCCAGCGCCGCTGGCGCCGATCAGCGCGACACGCTCGCCGGGCTGTAGATCGAGGTCGATGTCGCGCAGTACGTCGTGGCCGGGGACGAAGGCGTACCGCAGCGCGGTGGCCTTGACCGCCGCGTCCGAGGCGACCAGCTCATCGCCGGGCTCCGGCTCGGGCGAGAGGTCGGTGACCCCGACGAGCCTTGCGAGGCTTGCCCCTGCGGACTGGGCGTCGTCGACCAGCATGAGGGCGGTGTTGATCGGGTTGAACAGGTTGTGGAAGTACAGCGCGGCCGCCGTCGTGGTGCCGATGGTCACCGCATCGGCGTTCACCAGCCAGAACCCGGTGGCCAGCACGGCGGCGAGCCCGACGAACTCCGCGAGGTTGAGCCGCGCGAAGAACCCGGTCAACAGCCGTATGCCACGAAGCGCGAGGTCGAGGGCAGTCTCGGATGTCTGCCGAATCTTGCTGGTGTGGCTGTTGGCGAGGTGGAAGGCCCGTACCGTTGGTGCGCCGCTCGCGGTGTCCAGCAGCCGATGGTGCACCGCGCCGACCGCTTCCCGATGCGCGGCGTACAGCGGGATCGCGCGGCCGACGTACCAGCGCACCGTGTGCAGCTGGATCGGCATGGCCAGCAGCGCCGCGAGTAGGAACCGCCAGTCGAGGATGGCCAGCCCGCCCAGCGTGAGCACGATCATCAGTATCGAGCGCAGGAAATGGGGGAGGGCGTCGCGGACGACCTTGGTGACCTCGGTGACGTCGCTGGTCACGCGAGACGTCAGATCGCCGGACCCTGCCTGCTCCACCCGTTCCAGCGGCAGCCGCAGCGCCCGCTCGACGAACCGCTCCCGGAGCGCGGCCACCACGTTCTCGCCCAGCCTGCCGACCATCGCTACGCCGCTCGCGGTGCCGACACCTGCGACGAGCGCCACGCCCGCCAGCAGCCCGACCGGCAGGACGAGCGACTCCGGTGTCTCGCCCGCGACGACGAGGTCGACGATGCGCCCGAGGATCGGCGCCGTCAGCAGGCTGACAGCGGTGGCACCCACCAGCGTGATCATCGCGATCGCGGCGATACCCCGGTTCGGGCGCAGCAGGGCACGGACCGCAGCGAAGGTGTCCCTGCCAGATGCGGTGGGCAGCAACGGCCGGGCTGGCGTGTCGACGGTGGCCGTCATGTCAGCACCACCGACCGGTAGTCGGCGTTGTCCGCGGCGAGTTCATGGTGTGTTCCTGTCGCGACGATCCGCCCGCCGTCCACCAGGTGCACGGTGTCGGTGGTGGCCAGCAGGGCGGGGCTGGTGGTGACCAGGATCGTGGTGCGCCCGGCGCGCAGTTCGGCGATGCCGGCGGCGATCCGCGCCTCGGTGACGGGATCGACTGCGGTCGTGGGGTCGTGCAGCACCAGCACAGCGGGATCGGCGGCCAAGGCACGTGCCAGCGCCACCCGTTGTCGCTGGCCACCCGACAGCGAGCTGCCCCGCTCGGCAAGCACCGTGCCTGCCCCGTCCGGCAGGGTCCGGACAACCTGGTCGACCGTTGCGGCCGCCATCGCGCGTTCATGCCCTGCCGCGCCGCCCGCAAGGACGTTCTCGGCCAGGGTTTCCTCGAACAGGTGCGCATCGTGGTCGGCGACGAGGACCGCACGCCGCGCCGCCACGATGTCCACCGTGGAGAGATCCTCACCGTCGAGGTGCACGGCGCCGGATTCCGGGTTGGCGGTTCTGGCCAGCAGCGCAAGCAGATCGGTCGCGACGCCCGGATCGGTGATCGCCATCCCGACCAGGCCGCCAGCGGGAACCGCGAGGTCGAAGTCGCTCACCCGCCCGGCGGTCACCCCCGCTAGCTGGAGCTCGCCACGCGGTGTTTCGGCCAGGCGCCGCGACCCGTTCGGCACGGCTGGCGGCGCGGCGAGAACGGTCGCGATCCGGCTCGCCGAGGCCCTGCCCTGGGCGATCTCGCCGTTGACCCAGGTCAGCACCTGGAACGGCGTCAGCAGGAACTGCGCAAGCCCCACCGCCGCGACGAGCTGGCCGATGCTGATCGCGCCCCGCATCGCCAGGTATGCACCGACGAGGGCCACCAGCGCGAGGAAGACTCCGGTCACCGCGACGACCGCGCCGTCGTGCCAGCCGTGCGCACGAGTCGCCCGCACCGCGGCCGCGCGCGACTCCTGGCTCGTGCCTCGGTAGCGGTTCACGGCGGCGCGCTCGGCGCCGATCCCCTTCAGCACCCGCAGACCGGCAACCAGATCGGCGGCCACGCCTGAGGCGCGTGCCGCGCGCTCCTGCTCACCCTCGCTGCGCTGCTCAAGCGGTTTGCCCAGCAGATGCGTCACCCACAACACCGGCGGCACGCCAAGCAGGATCAGCAGTCCAAGCGGGACCGAGATCCGCAGCAGAAACACCCCACTGACCAGCAGCCCGCCAACGGCGGCTACGCCGAACGGCAGCGCGCCCGCGACCGCGCCGACCCGCTTGGCGTCGCCCGTCGCGATATTGACCAGCTCGCCGGGGAGGCGCTCCTTCTCCGCGCCACCGTGGGGGTCGAGCACTCTGCCTGTCAGCCGTAGCCGAAGCTCATGTGCCACGCGCTCGGCGGCACGCTCCGCCGCCCGAAGGGCGAAGCGGAACGAGAACGACAGCGCGACGAAGACTGCAGCGAGCACGCCGAGCCAGCCAACCAGGCTCGGCACCGCCCCCGTCGCGACCGCGCGGTCGATGACGACACCGATCAGGACCGGGACCAGCGCCTCGCCGGCCTGGTGCCCTGCGGCCAGCGCCGACGCCCCCACGACGAAGCGGCGCTGCGCGGTCAGCGAGTGCCGAAGAACCGCTTTCCCGGAATCCTGGTCCGATCCCACACTCACCTCCGCACCGACGGACACGAAATGTAGGTAAGGCTACCTTAAGTTTCAACGGCTGAGGAAGGAGCGTGCCGGGGTGTGAGGTGTCGCACGGCTAGGCCCGGATGGCGCATGACGGGGGTTGTCGGGTTCAGTTAGCCTCACTTAAGTTCCTGGGTAGTTCATGGCTCGGCAGAACGGCTGGGCATTCGCGTCGAGGAGGCAGCGTGCCGGATGTGGCCAGCCCGCCCGTCGAAGGGGACTTGGCGTCCGATCCGGCGCGGTCGATGCTGGCGCGGTCTCGGCGGATACGGCTGGCCGGACTTGCGGTGGGCATGATCCTCCTGCTCGCCGTCGCGACACTGAGCGTGTGGTTCGGCAGCAGGGACATCCCGCTCACGGGCGTCTGGTCGCTGCTGTGGGCCGAGCCCGTCTCGTATGACGCGGTGACAGTCCAGTCCTACCGAGTTCCGCGCACCCTGCTGGGGATCATCGTGGGCATCGCACTCGGCCTGGCCGGTGCGCTGATGCAGGCGTTGACCCGCAACCCGCTCG
>WHUD01000020.1 GCA_009377385.1 Actinophytocola sp. | reverse complement strand
GCTGACCTGCGGACACACCCGCAAAGATCAACTTACCCAGGAAACTCCCGCTAGGGCTGGCGCCTGGCGTCCAGCTCGCAGGACTGCTCCGGCGTCGGGTGATGCGGTTCTTCTGAGACCGCCGACAGCGTCTCCCGCGCGGGCACCCACACCAGCGCCGCGATCACGCTCAGCGCGCCGGTGACGGCGAAGGCGAGGCCGAACGAGATGTCCTGGGCCAGCGCGCCTGCCGCCAGCGGCCCAAGGATGGCACCGACGTCGGCGGCCATCTGGAACGTCGCGAGCACCGGACCGCCGCGGCCGCGGGAGCCGACGACGTCGGCCACCGTGGCCTGCATCGGCGGGGTGAGCAGGCCTGCGCCGAGCCCGGCGACGACGGTCGCGACCAGGAACTCGGTCAGCGTCGTTGTGAAGCCCATCCAGATGGTGCCGATCGCGGTGACCACCAGCCCGGTGAGCGCGAACGGCTTGCGGCCGATGGTGTCGGCGAGCTTGCCCGCCAGCAGCAGCATGCCGACGTTGGCGGCGGCGAACACGCCGAACGCGATGCCGACAAGCCCCTCCCGCTGGTGCAGCACCTGCACCAGGAACAGCGGCACCAGCGCCACCCGCACCCCGAACACCATCCAGCCGAACGTGAAATTGGCGAGCAGCGCCGAACGGTAGGCGTGGTCGCGCAGCGCGGCTGTCAGCGTCAGCGCTGGCGCGTCGTCGGCGTCCGCGGTGCTGATCAGGGTAGAGCCGCGCAGCATCAGCCACACGAACAGCGTCGTGACCAGCAGCGCGAGAGCGTACACCAGGAACGGTGCGCGGACGTTGATCTCCAGCAGGCCACCGCCTGCCAGCGGCCCGATGACGTTGCCCACAAGGAAGCCGGTGCCGAAGAGTCCGGCTGCCCTGCCGCGCAGCGGCGGCGGTGTGAGGTGGATCAGCAGCGCGATCGCGGAGACGGTGAACATCGTCGAGCCGATGCCGCCCGCTGAGCGGAACACCAGCAGCTGCACGTAGCCGCCTGCGAAGGCGCTCGCGCCGGTCGAGAGCGCCACGATGAGCAGCCCGCTCAGATACACCTTGCGCTCGCCGAGCCTGCTGACCAGCTTGCCCGCGGCGGGTGCGAAAAGCAGCCGGGCGGCCGCGAAGGCACTGATGACGAGGGACGCCGCGCCGACACCGACATTGAAGCTGGACGCGAAGATCGGGATAGCGGGAGCTACGAGGCCGAATCCCGCAGCGATCAGCACGTTGGCGACGACAAGCACCCACACCTCACGCGGCAGCGTGGCCTTGGCCGTTCGCGCGCCATCTGTGGTGTGGCTGGCCGTCATTCCTCGGTCCCCTCCCTCAATAACCGTCCGACACTACGCAACAGAACAGGTTGGTCACAAATTCCGCTCGTCTGCGAAGTGGCGCAGCAACGCCTCAAGCGGGGCCGCCTTATGCAGGCACTCCTGCCACTCGGCCGCCGGATCGGACAGCGCGGTGATGCCGCCGCCGACACCCAGCGCGACCGCGCCGTCGGTGACTTCGAGCGTACGGATGGCGACGTTCAGCTCCATCCCAGCGACGGGCGAGACCAGCCCCGCCGCGCCGCAGTACACCCCGCGCGCCTCCGGCTCGAGCTCCGCGATCAGGTCGAGCGCCCGCAGCTTGGGCGCGCCGGTCACCGAACCTGGCGGGAACGCGGCGCGCAACAGGTCCTCGTCGGTCATGCCTGGCGCGAGCTCCGAGGCGACGGTCGACTCGAGGTGCCACACCCCCGGCGCCTCGGTGACGCTGAGCAGTTCTGGCACCGTGACACTGCCGACCGCGCTGACCCGGCCAAGATCGTTGCGCACCAGGTCGGTGATCATCACATTCTCCGCGACGTCCTTGGTCGAGCGGCGCAGGCGTTCGGCGTTGGCGTGGTCGGCGTCGGTGCGGCGGGGGAGCGTGCCCTTGATCGGCGTCGACCGCACTCGACGTCCATGGCGCGCGAGGAACAGCTCGGGCGACAGCGACACCACCGCGCCCCAGTCGCCTGCCAGGTACGCCGCGCGCCGGGGCCGCAGCCGCCGCACCCCGGTGGTGAACAGCTCGCACGCCGAGCCGTCGAACTCGCCGTGGAAGCGCGCGCAGATGTTGGCCTGGAACAGCTCGCCGTCCGCGATGGCGTCGATGCAGGCCGCGACGGCCTTGGTGTGCGCGCTGCCGTCCGGCCTGCGCAGCGTGGTCGCCGTCCAGCCGTGCTCGACAGGCTCGCCGTCGAGCAGCGTCTCGAACTCCGAAGCGAGGGCGTCCGAGTCGGGTCCGGGCCCCAGCGCCTCCAGCCACCACTGCCCGGTGGTGTCCAGCCGCAGCACGTGATCCGCCCAGCCCCACGCGGCGGGCGGCAGCGTCCCGGAACGGCCAGCCGGATCGGTCAGGTCGTAGCCGAGATAGCCGAACCAGCCCCCGCCAATGGCGCCATTGGCGGGGGAATTCAGATCGGGCTGGTGGGTTGGTATAGCGAAGGCGTCATCCACCTCGGTGACCGGGCGCAGCTCGACGGTGGGAACGATGACCGCGCGTGATCCGAACCAGTCCCCGGTGAGCGCGGCGGGAGCGGGTAGCCCCAGCCGCCGGGCACGGGCGTCGAGCAGGGACAACACCCGCTCTGGCCGCGCGCCGGTGCGCAACGCCGTCCGCTCCAACCGCATGCCGACATCCTCCCCCGCCCCGCCCGTCTTAGCTCGGACGGGTCATACCAAGAAGACCGAGCGCGGTCCGACGGGCGTATCCTGGCTGACCTGCCCGTCGGTCGCGCTCGGCCGGATTGGTATCTACGAGCACCGCCAAGCCCGTGTTGGCCGCGCGCGGGATGTCCGTAGGCTACCCAGGCATGAGCACTCCCGTTCTCACCGCGGTGGCCTGGCCCTATGCCAACGGCCCCCGCCACATCGGCCACGTTTCCGGGTTCGGAGTCCCCTCCGACGTCTTCGCGCGCTACCAGCGAATGGCGGGGAACAAGGTGCTCATGGTCAGCGGCACCGACGAGCACGGCACCCCGATCCAGGTGCAGGCCGACAAGGAGGGCCTCAGCGCGCGCGAGCTGGCCGACAAGTACAACCGGCAGATCGCGAACGACCTGCAGGGCCTCGGGCTGTCCTACGACCTTTTCACCCGCACGACCACCGGCAACCACTACCGCGTGGTGCAGGAGCTGTTCCTCGCGCTGTGGCGCAACGGCTACGTCGTCGCCAAGACCCAGCTCGGCGCGATCAGCCCGTCGACAGGCCGCACCCTGCCCGACCGCTACATCGAAGGCACCTGCCCGATCTGCGGCTACGACGGCGCGCGCGGCGACCAGTGCGACAACTGCGGCAACCAGCTCGACCCAGCCGACCTGCGCAACCCGGTCTCGCGGATCAACGGCGAGAAGCCGGACTTCATCGAGACCGAGCACCTCTTCCTCGACCTGCCCGCGTTCACGGCGTCGCTCGGCGAGTGGCTGTCGACGCGCACCGAGTGGCGGCCGAACGTGCTCAAGTTCAGCCAGAACCTGCTCGATGACCTGCGCCCCCGCGCAATCACCCGCGACCTCGACTGGGGCGTGCCTGTGCCGCTCGACGGCTGGCGGGACGCGCCGATGAAGCGGTTCTACGTGTGGTTCGACGCGGTGATCGGCTACCTGTCGGCCAGCGTGGAGTGGGCCCGCCGCAATGGCGACGCCGACGCATGGCGCGAGTTCTGGACGTCCCCCGACGCCAAGGGCTACTACTTCATGGGCAAGGACAACATCGTCTTCCACTCACTGATCTGGCCGTCGCTGCTGCTCGGCCAGAACGGCGCTGGCGACAGTGTTGTTCCTGGCGGCGGCCCTGGCGCGTTCGGCTCCCTGAACCTGCCCACCGAGGTCGTCTCAAGCGAGTTCCTGACGATGAGCGGCTCGAAGTTCTCCACATCGCGCGGCACCGTGATCTACGTGCACGAGTTCCTTGAGGAGTTCGGCCCGGACGCGCTGCGCTACTTCATCTCGGTGGCAGGCCCCGAGAACCAGGACGTCGACTTCACATGGGACGAGTTCGTCCGCCGCACCAACTACGAGCTGGCGAACGAGTGGGGCAACCTGGTCAACCGGTCCATCTCGATGGCGCACAAGAACGTCGGCGCCGTGCCGAGGCCGGAGGCGCCGCAACAGGCCGACACCGACCTGACGGCGCTGTCGGCGCAGGCATTCGACGTCATCGGCGGGCACCTGCGGCGGTCTCGGTTCCGGCAGGCTGCCACCGAGGCGATGCGGGTGGTCACCGCGGCCAACCGGTACCTGTCCGAGCAGCAGCCCTGGCAGCTCAAGGATGACCCCGCCCGCCGCGACACCGTGCTGCACACCGCGTTGCAGGTCGTCTCGGACGCCAACGCACTGCTGACGCCGTTCCTGCCGCACGCCGCGCAGAAGGTGCACGAGGCGCTTGGCGGCACCGGCGTGTGGTCGGCGCAGCCGAACGTGAGCGACGTCGAGGACCTGGACGAGCCAGGCAGGTCGTACCCGATCCTGACAGGGGAGTACGCCGTTGAGCAGGCGCGCTGGGAGCCGGTGCCGATCGAGGTTGGCCGTCCGCTGGCCAAACCGAAGCCCATCTTCGGCAAGCTCGACCCGTCACTCGCCGAGACCGGGCCGTCCTGGGCCCCGATCAAGACCGACTGACTCGGCGTGCCCGCCGAAGGAGACCGTGGATGAGTGACAAGCGTCGCGAGCGGCCGCCCGTGCCGGAGCGGCTGCCCGTGCCGATCGTCGACGCCCACACCCACATGGACGCCTGCGGCGCGGAGACCGCCGCCGACGTCGCGGTGATGCTGGACCGCGCCGAGGCAGCCGGCGTGATGCGGGTCGTCACCGTCGCGGATGACCTCGCCGCCGCCCGCTGGGCTGCAACGGCGGCGGAGTGGGACGAGCGGCTCTACGCCGCCGTCGCGATCCACCCCACCCGCACCACGGACTTCGACGACGCCACCCGCGCGGAGGTCGAACGCCTCGTCGCGGGTGAGCGCGTCGTCGCGGTCGGGGAGACCGGGCTGGACTACTACTGGGACTACGCGCCGCCGGACGCCCAGCAGGAGGCGTTCCGCTGGCACATCGACCTCGCCAAGCGCGTCGGCAAGCCGCTGATGATCCACGACCGCGACGCGCACGAGGACGTGCTGCGGATCCTGGCAGAGGAGGGCGCGCCGGAGCGGGTGATCTTCCACTGTTTCTCCGGCGACGCCGACATCGCTCGGCGGTGCGTCGACGCTGGGTACGTGCTGTCGTTCGCCGGGCCGGTGACCTTCCGCAATGCCCGCTCGCTGCGAGAGGCGGCCACGCTCGTGCCCCAGGATCAGCTCCTCGTGGAGACTGACGCGCCGTTCCTGACGCCGCATCCGTTCCGGGGAAGGCCGAATGAGCCCTACTGCGCGGCCTACACCCTGCGTGACCTCGCTGAGCTGCGGCAGGATGACGTGTCCTCGCTGGCAGTGGCGGTCAATGCCACGGCTGAGCGGATCTTTCGGTTGCCTAGCGTTACCGCGAGTGCGACAGATTGCGACAACTAATCAGCTGCTGGTCCACACGAGCGAGTGAGCAAGTTCACGACATCGCTCAGGGTGTTTGCACAACCCCGGCGAGGTCCGTTATTGTCCCGTGACCGTGGTGAAGGACTTGGTGACTGCCGGTTCTCACCAGGAAACCCCTCAGTCGCGTCGGTGCACGTCGGGGATTGGGGCACAGTTGTGAGCTGGTGCCTAGACGACGCCGACTGCGGGAGTCCGGACGCATGCACCCGCATGCGTTAAGGAAGACCGCTGTGCGAAAGGGATCGGCTCCGTGACTGTTGACCAGTGGCGTGCCCCGCTGCGCCCTGTGCGCTCCTCGGTGGCCCAGCTCGACCGGCCAACAACCGACTTTCACTGGCCCCAATACGACGCGGACATCACCGAGTTCTCGACACTGCCCGCCGTCACTCCACAGGACGTGCACGCGGTGCTCGGCCCGCAGGCCGAGTCGATGCTGCGTGACCTCGACGTCGACGTCGACGAGCTGATCCGGCTGGTCAACGCCGAGACGACGGTGCTGCCCGTCATCCCGGACTACATCCCGGACGAACTGGTCGCCGAATACGCCCCGGCCAGGGCGCCTGAGCAGGAGGAGTCCGGGCTCGCCACCGCGATCAGGACATGGAAACAGCGCTTCCTCAAGGGCGCCGTCGTCGCGGTGCTGGTATCGCTGACCAGCGGTGGCGCCGCCGCGCTCGCGATGAACAAGAGCGTCACGCTCAATGTCGACGGCAAGACGCAGACCGTCAACACCTTCGGGTCCACGGTCAGCGACGTCATCGATGAGGCCGGCATCACGATCGGCAAGCATGACGCGCTCTCGCCGTCCCCCAACGCCGCCGTCGGCCACGGCGGCGTTGTCAAGCTGGAGCGCGGCCGTCAGCTCAACCTCGTCGTCGACGGCAAGGAGCGTCAGACCTGGGTGCGCGCGACCACCGTCGAAGAGGCCATGCGGCAGCTCGACATGAGCAAGATGCTGTCGAACGGCGCGGCGCTGTCCGTGCCGCGTGACGGTTCGGTGCCGCTCAAGGGCATGACCCTCGAGGTCAAAACCCAGAAGCAGATCAAGATCTTCGACGGCGGCGAGAAGCCGCGCACGATCACCACCAACGCGGTGACGGTCAAGGAGCTGCTGCGGACCGAGGGCATTAAGCTCGGCGAGCGCGACTCGGTCGAGGATGGGCTCAAGCGCACGCTCGTCGACGGCGCTGAGCTGCACATCGTGCGCACCGGCGTCTCGACCATCACCATCAAGGAACCGATCGAAATCCCGGTCAAGACGATCGAGGACCCGGAGATGCCGGTTGGCACCGAGCAGGTGAAGCAGCAGGGCCAAGCGGGCGAGAAGCTGGTCACCTACCGCATCACCCAGCGCAACAACGTCGAGATCAGCCGCGAAGAGATCAAGGCCAAGGTGCTGAGCAAGGCCGTGCCGAAGATCGTGATCGTCGGCACCAAGCAACCGGTGATCAGCGACGCGGCGGTGTGGGACCGGCTCGCCGAGTGCGAGTCGAGCGGCGACTGGTCGATCAACACCGGCAACGGCTACTACGGCGGCCTGCAGTTCGACAAGTCGACCTGGGACGCCTACGGCGGCAGCCAGTACGCCGCGTACCCGCACCAGGCCAGCCGCGAGCAGCAGATCTCGATCGCCACCAAGGTGCGCGACGCCAGGGGCGGCTACAGCGCCTGGCCAGCCTGCGCCGAGGAGCTCGGCCTGCCGATGTAGCACCCGGCGGCACACGACCTACGTCCCGGTGTGCTGGGCTCGGCGTGGCCTGCCAACGTAACGTCCGGCGGCACGTCATAGGCTCCTGTGGTGACCCAACCGGACGTCGCCCTGCTCGGGCCAGTCGAGGTTCGCGCTCTCGCGGCCGAGTTCGCGGTGCGCCCGACGAAGAAGCTCGGCCAGAACTTCGTCCACGACCCGAACACGGTGCGCCGGATCGTGCAGCTCGCCGGTGTCGGCGCTGACGACGTCGTCCTCGAGGTCGGACCTGGGCTGGGGTCGCTGACGCTCGGGCTGCTCGCCACCGGCGCCAGGGTGGCGGCCGTCGAGGTGGACCCGGTGCTGGCCGAACGCCTCCCCGCCACGGTGTCGTCCCGGGCGGGCTCCACCGCAGCGCGGCTCACCGTACTGGCCGCCGACGCCCTCCGCCTGCATGCGGAGGATCTGGCGCCGCCCTCCGCCACCGCTGGCCCCGGCGCCTCGGGCGGCGCCTCCGGCGCCGTGTCCCTCGCTCCGGACGTCGTGTCCCCCGCTCCGGACGTCGTGTCCCCCGCTCCGGACGTCGTGTCCCCCACTCCCGACGTCGTGTCCCACGGTCCTGCCACGCCAGACGTGGCCGCCGCACCCAACCTGCTGGTGGCCAACCTGCCCTACAACGTCGCGGTTCCTGTGGTGCTGCACCTGCTCGACGAGCTGCCGTCGTTGCAGCGGGCGCTGGTGATGGTGCAGACCGAGGTGGCCGACCGGATGGCGGCAGGTCCTGGTAGCCGGGTATACGGCGTGCCGAGCGTGAAGATCGCCTGGTACGGCACCGCGCGCAAGGTCGCGCCGGTTCCGCGCGCGGTGTTCTGGCCCGTACCCAACGTGGACTCGGCCCTGGTGTCGTTCGAACGTCACTCCGATGCCGAGCTTGAGGCCGATAAGTCGCCTGGTGTCGCCGCGCAGTCGACCGCGGACCGGGACCGGGTGTTCGCCGTGGTCGACGCCGCATTCGCGCAGCGCCGCAAGACGCTCCGTGCCGCGCTGGCGTCCTGGGCTGGCTCGGCGCAGCGCGCCGAGCAGATCCTCCGCGCCGCCGACGTCGACCCCACGGCCAGGGGCGAACAGCTCACCGTAGCCGACTTCGCCCGCATCGCCACCGCCTCGGCGTGACCTCGTGTCCCCCGCTCAAGACGCCGTGTTCGTCGTCCAGGACGCCGTATTCCACGCTCCCGACGTCCAGCGCGCCGTGAAGGGCATCTTACGGGCGCCATACGCCCAGAATGTGCCCTTCACGGCAGCCTGGCCCGGAGCCGCGACTTCTCCAAAGGTGTGATCTGGAACATTCACGGCCCGCCCGGTGTTGCCAACAGTGGTGGGTTTCCGATGTAATACTGGGGCATCCATCCCGAGCGGCCGAGAGACCTGGCTCGTCGACGCCGCAGCAACCACCCAGCGATGGGCAGGTGCTTCCGCCAGGACCGATGGAGGGATTCCTGTGTATCGGTCACGAATGCTGACGAAGCGTCGCGTAGTCGACCAGTGCCGCCGCACCGTGTGCGCGTGTCGCCGCTGCCGCTGACATTCAGCCCGTCCTGACCGAAGGCCTTACCGCACGCCCCGCTGTGCGCTGTGCGATGGCCGCCCCACACTGGAGTTCTTCGTGATCACTATCGAAAATCTGACCGCGTCCACCCCCGAATCCACCACGCTGCGCGACGTCTCCTTCGAGATCGACGCCGGTGCCGTGTTCGGCCTGCTCGGCAGCGCGCGATCGGGGACGTCGACCCTCGCCCGGTTGCTCGGGCTCGACGAGCGCCCCGATGCTGGTGCCATCCGCGTCGACGACGTCGACACCACCCGGCTCGACACCCGTTCACTGCGTGACCTGCGCGAGCGGTTCAGCCTCCTGGAGGCGTACCCGTCGCTGCGCGGCGAGCACACCGTCGCGGGCAACATCGCCACCCCGCTTGAACGGCTCGGCATCGACGGGCCGAACAGGCGGGAGCGAGTGCTGCGGCTTCTGGACCTCATTGGCCTGGCGCGTGCTGGCGCGCAACACCCCGGCGAGCTGGACGAAGGCCAGCGCAGGCGGGTCGCACTTGCCCGCGCGCTTGCCACCGACCCTGCGGTGCTCGTCGTCGACGAGCCGACGGCCGGACTCGAGGCCGAGCAGGCGGGCGCCGTCCTGGCGACCCTCGACCGCGCGCGGGCCGAACTCGGCGTGACCATCGTGGTCGCCACGGCCGACGCGGACGTCGTGCGCAAGGTGTGCGACTCGGTCGCGTTGTTCGCCGACGGCAGGCTGCTGGAGACCGGCACGGTGTTTGACCTGATCACCGACCAGGACAGCCACCTGGCGCGCCGCGTGTTGCCACGCACCGACGTCACCGACACCGATGGCTACGACGTCGTCGCCGACGTGACGCTCATCGGCCACGCCACTGTGGACACGACCCTGCCCGCGGCGGCGGAGCGGGTCGGCGTCGACATCGCTACCCTCGACGGCGGCACCACCCGGATCGGTGACGTCCCCGTCGCTCGCTACCGGATCGGGCTGCGCGGCGAGAAGGCCGGGATCGCGCTCGGCTGGATCGGCGAGCACGGTGGCCTGGTCACGCCGGTGCGTCGTACGACGCGGGTCGCCACCATCGGCGGTCGCGTCGCCCGCGAACCCGCCCGGCTGGCGAGCGTCGCGGCGTAGCGGGCGGCCCCGCAACGGCGAACACGGCGTCCGTAACGGCGAACACGGCGTCGGGAGTGGGCCACACGGCGTCGGGAGCGGGGGACACGACATCGTGGGCGGAATGTCGCCGGTGCGGTGGCGCGACGGGTCACACACGCTCGGTGGGCGTAGGCTGGCCACGTGCTTGCCGTTGTTCCGCCACCGGTGACCGTCCGGGTACCAGCGAAGGTGAACCTGCACCTCGGTGTGGGTGACGCGCGCGATGACGGCTACCACGAGCTGACAACGGTGTTCCAGGCGTTGTCGCTTGTGGACGAGGTCACCGTCGCCGTGAGCGAGGAGCCGGGCATCGAGGTGTCCGGCGAGGGCGAGAGCACCGTCCCGCGGGGCGAAGCCAACCTCGCCTGGCGCGCCGCCAACGAGCTCGCCGAGTACGTCGGCAAGACCGACGACGAGCCCAAGGTCAGGGTCGTCATCCGCAAGGGCATCCCGGTCGCGGGCGGCATGGCGGGCGGCAGCGCGGACGCCGCGGCGACGCTGGTGGGCCTCGCGGCGCTGTGGGACCTCGACATCGCAAGGGACGAACTCGCCGACATCGCCGCGAAGCTCGGCAGCGACGTGCCGTTCTCGCTGTCCGGCGGCACCGCGCTTGGCACAGGGCGTGGTGAGGAGTTGGTGCCGGTGCTGTGCCGCCACACCTTCCACTGGGTGCTGGCGTTCGCCACGAAGGGCCTGTCGACGCAGCGGGTATACGGCGAGCTGGACCGGTTGCGCGACGGCGGCGACCCGCCGCGCGTCGGCTCGCACGCTCCGCTGCTTGAGGCGCTCGCTTCCGGCGACCCGAGGCAGCTCGCCATGCTGCTCGGCAACGACCTGCAGTCCGCCGCCGTGTCCCTGCGGCCGTCGCTGCGCCGCACGCTGCGCGCGGGCGTCGACGCGGGCGCGCTGGCAGGCATCGTGTCCGGGTCCGGCCCGACCTGCGCGTTTCTGTGCGAGGACGAGGAGGCGGCCGTCGACGTCGCCGCGCAGATGGCGGGCACCGGCGTGTGCCGCACGGTCCGAGTCGCGCACGGCCCGGTGCACGGCGCGCGGATCATCGGCGGCGAGGACAGCACCCGTCCGACCCCGCCCCAGGTGCACGCCTGAGCGCGTGTCCTAAGTTGGACACGCACCCCGACCCCTGCCCATGGGAACGCGCCTAGATGGTCAACCTGATCAACACCGAGGACGTCTCGAAGTCTTTCGGCGAACGCACCCTGCTCGACGCCGTCTCGCTCGGCGTCGAGGACACCGACCGGATCGGCGTCGTCGGCCTCAACGGCGGTGGCAAGACGACGCTGCTTGAGATCCTGGCCGGGCTGGAGCCACCCGACTCCGGCCGTGTGTCCCAGGCGCGTGACCTGCGGCTCGCCGTCGTCACCCAGCGGGTCACCCTGGAAGGCGACCAGACCGTGCGCGACGCCGTTCTCGCCGGGTACGACGCCGACTACGAGTGGGCGGCCGACCCGCGCGTGCGCTCGATCGTCGAGGGCCTGGGCATCACGGCGCTCGGCCTCGACAGCCGCATCGGTGCACTGTCCGGCGGGGAGCGGCGCAGGGTGACGCTTGCATCCGCGCTGGTGCGCGAGCTGGACCTGCTGATCCTGGACGAGCCAACCAACCACCTTGACGTCGAGGGCGTGCGCTGGCTCGCCGACCACCTGCTCGCCCGCAAGGTCGCGCTGGTCGTCGTCACGCACGACCGGTGGTTCCTCGACACCGTGTGCACCCGGACGTGGGAAGTCGTCAACGGCGATGGGTGGCGGGGCGGAAGGGGCACCGTCGAGCAGTACGAGGGCGGCTACGGCGACTGGGTCTACGCCCGTGCGGAACGCGCCAAGCTGTCCGCAGCCGCCGAGGAGAAGCGGCGCAACCTGGCCCGCAAGGAGCTCGCCTGGCTGCGGCGCGGCGCGAAGGCGCGGACGTCGAAGCCACGCTATCGAGTGGAGGCCGCCGAGGCGCTGATCGCCGACGTCCCGCCGCCGCGCGACCCGCGCGAGCTGCACGCCTTCGCCAAGCGACGTCTCGGCAAGACGGTGATCGAGCTCGAGGACGTCACGCTGTGCGTGGGGGAGCGGGAGCTGCTGCGCGACGTCACGTGGCGGCTTGGGCCCGGCGACCGGATCGGCCTCGTCGGCGTCAACGGCTCCGGCAAGACGACGCTGCTGCGGCTGCTCGCCGGGCAGCGCGCGCCGGACGCTGGCAGGCGCGTTGAGGGCACTACGGTGCGGCTGGCGTACCTCACCCAGGAGTTGGAGGATCTGCCGGGCGACCTGCGGGTGCTTGAAGCCGTCGAGCAGGTGGCCAAGCGCGTGGTGCTCGGCAAGCACGAGATGTCCGCCTCGCAGCTCGCTGAGCGGTTCGGCTTCCCTGCACGGCGGCAGTGGACCCCGGTCGACGACCTCTCCGGCGGCGAGCGCAGGCGGTTGCAGCTCACCCGGTTGCTGATGGCGGAGCCGAACGTGCTGCTGCTCGACGAGCCAACCAACGACCTCGACATCGACACGCTGCAACAGCTCGAGGACCTGCTTGACTCATGGCCTGGCACGCTCGTCGTCGTCTCGCACGACCGTTACCTGGTGGAACGCGCCTGCGACACCGTGGTGGCGCTGTTCGGCGACGGCAAGGTCACCGACCTGCCCGGCGGCATCGACGAGTACCTCGACCGCCGCGCGACGCTGCTGGACGCCCCCGCCGCGACGCCCCAGGTGGAGAAGCCGAGGTCAGGCGCCGCCGAGCAGCGTGCAGCCCGCAAGGAGCTGGCGAAGCTGGAGCGCAAGGTGGAGACGCTGCACCGCAGGGAGCAGGAGCTGCACGACGCGCTCGCCGACGCGGCCACCGATCCAGACAGCCTGCTCAAGCTGGACAGCGAACTCAAGGCCGTCATCGCCGAGAAGGAAGACGTCGAAGCCCGCTGGATGGAGCTGGCCGACGCCGCTGAATAGTCGATCTCGCACAAGCGGCGTTGCCGGGGCTTGTGTATCGGCGGCATCCGTGGTGTCTATAGGCTCGACAGCATGAGCAGGTTTGTCGATCAACTGATAGCGACTGCCCAGTCGGACGGCGGCAGCAAGCGCGGGATGACCACCGGCGAGCCGCACGACCCGGCGCGGGCGACGTGGGCGGAAGTGCACGACCAGGCACGGCGCGCCGCGGGCGGCCTCACCACGGACGGGCTTCGACCCGGCGGGTCCGTTGGCGTGCTGGCGGCGGCACCAGCGCTGATCGCGCCGACGGTGCAGGGGGTCTGGCTCGCCGGCGGCAGCGTCACGATGCTGCACCAGCCGACGCCGCGCACCGATCTCGGCGAGTGGGCGTCGGACACCCTGACCGTGCTGCGCATGATCGGCTCTGACCTGGTGCTGCTTGGCGACCCGTTCGACCAGCTCGCGCCGGGCCTTGAGGAGAACGGCATCCGCTACCGGCTGATCAACGAGCTGTTCGACGCCGAGCCGCTGTCCGAGCCGGTTGCCTCGGGTGAGGACGACCTGGCGCTGTTGCAGCTGACAAGCGGGTCGACGGCAGAGCCGAAGGCTGTCAAGATCACCCACCGCAACCTGTTCTCGAATCTGTCGGCCATGGCCGAGCGCGCCGGGCTCGATGCCGATGCGGACACGATGGTGTCGTGGCTGCCGCTGTTCCACGACATGGGCATGGTCGGGTTCCTCACGGTGCCGATGACGTTCGGCATCGAGCTGGTGAAGGTCACGCCGGTGGAGTTCCTCGGCGGCCCGCTGCTGTGGCCAGACCTGATCAGCCGCTACCGGGGCACCGTGACCGCTGCGCCGAACTTCGCCTACGCGATCGCGGGCAAACGGCTCTCGCGGGTCGACGACGATGCGTCCTACGACCTGTCCAGCCTGCGCCTCGCGCTCAACGGCGCGGAGCCGATCGACCCAGGAGCAGCGCGCACGTTCACCGACGCCGGAGCCAAGTTCGGTCTCGACCCTGGCACGATGTTTCCCGCCTACGGCCTCGCCGAAGCAACCCTCGCGGTGTCGTTCGCCCCGCTGGGTGCGGGGCTTGAGCTGGATGTCGTCGAGCCGGAGGCGCTGGAGGCGCACGACAGGGCGGTGCCCGTTGCCGATGACGATCCCCGGTGCGATACCGACACAGTGCGGTCCTTTGCGGTGCTCGGCAGGCCGCTGCCAGGCCTAGAGGCGCGGATCGTCGCCGAGGACGGCGCGGTGCTCGGCGACCGCGAGGTCGGCGAGATCCAGCTGCGCGGCGAGGCCGTCACGCCGGGCTATCTCACCGTCGACGGTCCGCTGGACACCCAGGATGCCGAGGGCTGGTTCGCCAGTGGCGACATCGGCTACCTCGTCGACGGGAAGATCGTCATCTGCGGCAGGCGCAAGGACGTCATCATCATGGGTGGGCGCAACATCTACCCGACCGACGTCGAACGCGCCGCGCAGGCGGTGCCGGGGGTGCGTGCTGGCAACGCGATCGCCGTGCGGATCGACGCGGGCACGCGCAGGGAGCGCTACGCCGTGGTGCTGGAGTCCAAGGTGGCTGGCACCGACGAGGAACGCGCCCTGGTGAAGGAGGTCACCGCACGGGTGACCGACGCGGTCGGCGTCCGGCCGTTCTCGGTGCTCGTCCTCTCGCCGGGCAGCCTGCCGAAGACGCCGTCCGGCAAGGTCAAGCGCGCCGCGACCGCCAGCACGTACGCGGACGAGATCGACAAGGCGAGCGCTTAGCTGCGTTCGAGCCTATGCGTCCTGCGTGACGTCAAGGGGGATCCGTGGTGGCCGGGTGGTGTCGACGACGACCTCGCCCCAGTCGCCGCCTGCGCGCCAGTGGCCGTCTTCGTTGACCAGATAGTCGATGTTTCCGAGGTCCTCTTCGCCGGCGGCGTCGGTGTGGACGTGGGCGTTGCGGCTCAGCCAGTCGATCACGTCCGGGGCATCGAACACCAGGGCGCCGGTGACGTAGCAGTACTGCTCACCCTGCCGAGGCTCGCGGTAGCGCTCATGCGCCTCGGTCAAGACGAACTCCATCCGGAACGCCTCATGATCGCCCGCTGCGCGAGCCGCCACCCGCCGAGCGTCAGTGGAAGCGGTTCTGCGCTGACGCCAGGCCCTTGCTGACCAGCTCCTCCACCGCGTCGGCGCAGCGGTCGACGTGGAACGCCAGGTCGCGCCGCTCGACGCGGGAGAAGTCCTTGAGCACGTAGTCGGCAGCCGCTATCCGCCCAGGCGGGCGGCCGACGCCGAAGCGCACCCGGTAGTAGTCGCGGGTGCCGAGCGACTTTGAGATGGCGCGCAGCCCGTTGTGGCCGCTCTCGCCGCCGCCGAACTTGAGCCGGACGGCGCCGAAGTCGATGTCCAGCTCGTCGTGGACGACGACGATGCCGCTCGCGTCGAGCTTGAAGAACCGCGCCAGCCCGGCGACCGGCCCGCCGGAGAGGTTCATGTACGAGCGTGGCTTGGCCAGCACGACGGGCGTCCCGGCCAGCCTGCCCTCGACGACGTCGGCTCCCGTCTTGTGCGCCTTGAACTTCCCGCCGATGCGGGCGGCGAGCTCATCGGCGACGAGGAAACCGACGTTGTGCCGGTTGCCCGCGTACGCGGGGCCCGGATTGCCGAGGCCGGCGAGCAGCACCCGCTCGCCGGCCCCCGGAATGTCCAGTTCGGACACGTTACTCGCTGGACTCCTCCTCGGCGGGCTCCTCGGCGGCAGCCTCCTCCGCAGGGGCCTCCTCTTCCTCCTCGGTCGGCTCCTCGAGCGACTCAGCGGTCGGCGCCTCGTTGACGGCGGCGACAAGTGCCTCGCCGTCGGTCAGCAGCGTCGCGCCCTCGGGGATCTCGACGTCGGCGGCGTGGATGTGGGTGCCGATCTCGGCGCCCTCGAGTGACACCTCGAACTGCTCCGGGATGTGCAGCGCGTCGACCTCGACCGACAGGACGTCGTGGTCCTGGTTGACCAGCGTGCCGCTGACCGGGTCGCCGGTCAGCACGACCGGGATGTCGACGGTGACCTTCTCGCCACGCTTGAGCAGCAGCAGGTCGACGTGCTCGATGTAGTTCTTGAGCGGGTGCACCGTGATGGTCTTGGTCAGCGCGAGCTGGGATTTCCGGTCCCCGTCGACCTTCAGGGTGATCACCGAGTTGCGGCCGTGGTCGCGGATGACGCGGGCGAACTCGACCGCGGGCAGCGACAGGTGCTTCGGGTCGGAGCCGTGCCCGTACAGCACGGCGGGGATCTTGCCCGCACGGCGAGTGCGGCGCGCCGCGCCCTTGCCGAACTCAGAGCGCTGCTCAACGGACAGACGTACCTCGTCCAACGGTCTTCTCCTTGAAACTAGCCAGGGAAATGGGCTTGCTCGGGGCCGACCCGGCGCGAGGGGCTTCGCGCATGACGGCGCGCGGCAACCGAAGACCGCCGCGTCGATCACGCCAGGCCGGAACCCGCCTCGCCGGGGCAACCTCGACAGTCTAGCCCTGCCGGATCACTCCAGCGAACCGGGGGTTGCACTCTCGGTGGTTCAGGCGTTCCCGTCGAACAGGCTGGTCACCGAGCCGTCCTCGAAGACCTGCTCGATCGCGCGCGCGATCAGCGGCGCGATGGACAGCACCGTCATCCCTGGGAACCGCTTCCCCTCGGGGATCGGCAGCGTGTTGGTGAAGATCACCTCACGCGCGCCGCAGTGCGACAGCCGCTCGGTGGCCGGGTCGGACAGCACGCCGTGGGTCGCCGCGACGACGACGTCGGACGCGCCCTCCTCCTTGAGCACCTGCACCGCACCGGCGACCGTGCCACCGGTGTCGATCATGTCGTCGATGATCACGCACAGCCGGTCCTTGGCGTCACCGACAACGCGGTTGGCCATGGCCTCATTCGGCTTGTCGGGGTCGCGGGTCTTGTGGATGAACGCGATCGGCCGGTTGCCGAGCTCCTGCGCCCACTTCTCCGCCAGCCGCACCCGGCCGGAGTCAGGGGAGACGACGGTGATCGGCTGGTCGCCGTAGTGATCCTGCAGGTACTCGCACAGCACGGTCTGCGCGAACAGGTGGTCGACCGGCCCGTCGAAGAAGCCCTGGATCTGCGCGGTGTGCAGGTCGACCGTCATGATCCGGTCCGCGCCTGCCACCTTGAACATGTCGGCGAGCAGCCGCGCCGAGATCGGCTCGCGGCCTTTGTGCTTCTTGTCCTGCCTGCTGTACGGGTAGTACGGCATGATCACGGTGATGCGCTTGGCGCTTGCCCGCTTCAGCGCGTCGACCATGATCAGCTGCTCCATGATCCACTCGTTGATCGGCGGGCAGTGGCTCTGGATCACGAAGGCGTCGACGCCGCGCACCGACTCCTCGAACCGGACGAAAATCTCGCCGTTGGCGAAGGTGTGCGCCTGCTGCGGCGTGATGGTGACGTTGAGGCACTTCGCGACCTCCTCGGCGAGTTCGAGGTGCGAGCGTCCTGCGAACAGCATCAGATTCTTCTTGGGCGTGCCCGACTTCGAACTCATGACCGCGACTCCGTGTCCTCGTTGTCCTGCGCTGCTGCGCCCCCTCCGGACCCGGCCCGCTCGGCCGCTTCCGCCGCTTCGGTTCCCGGCCTCCGCC
This sequence comes from Actinophytocola sp., assembly GCA_009377385.1. Taxonomy (GTDB): domain Bacteria; phylum Actinomycetota; class Actinomycetes; order Mycobacteriales; family Pseudonocardiaceae; genus Haloechinothrix_A. The sequence continues at coordinate 29,676 of WHUD01000020.1, read as the reverse complement.
GGGCGACCCACCCCTCGATGTTGCGTTGTGGCGTGCCGGAGACGGCGAGCGCGCCAGGGGGCACGTTGCGCCTGATCACCGACCCGGCGCCGGTGTAGGCACCGTCGCCGATCGTCACCGGGGCCACGAACATATTGTCCGATCCGGTCCGCACATGCGAACCGATGTTCGTGTGGTGCTTGGCAACGCCGTCGTAATTCACGAACACGCTCGACGCCCCGATGTTGCTGTACTCCCCAATGGTCGCATCCCCGACATAGGTCAGGTGCGGGACCTTCGATCCGGTGCCGATCGTGGCGTTCTTGGTCTCGACAAACGTGCCCAGCTTGCCGTCCGCGGCGAGCACGGTGTTGGGCCGGAGGTAGGTGAACGGGCCGACCTTCGCGCCGGGGCCGATCACCGAGTCGCTGCCGTGCGTGCGCACCACCGACGCCCCAGCAGCGACCTCGATGTTGCTGAGGGTGCAGTCAGGGCCGATGATGGCGCTTTCCGCCACCCTGGTGCCCGCCTTGAGCTGCACACCGGGCTCGATCACGACGTCATGAGCAAGCTCGACGTCGCTGTCGATCCAGACCGACGCCGGGTCGACCACGGTCACCCCGGCCCGCTGCCAGCGCCGCACGATCCGCTTGTTCAGCTCGGCGCCGAGTGCGGCCAACTGCACGCGGTCGTTGATGCCCTCGGTCAGCCACGGGTCGTCGACGACGAGCGCGCCGACCCCGCGGCCGTCCGCGCGCGCGATGCCGAGTACGTCGGTGAGGTAGAGCTCACCCTGCGAGTTGTCGGTGGAGATCCTGCTCAGCCCGTCGGTGAGCACGGCGGCGTCGAAGGCGTACACCCCGGAGTTGATCTCACCGATGGCGAGCTGGTCCTGGTCGCAGTCCTTGTGCTCGACGATCGCGCGCACCGAGCCGTCGTCGTCGCGGACGATGCGGCCGTAGCCGGTCGGGTCGGGCGGCACCGACGTCAGGGCGGTGACCGCGTTACCAGCCTGGGTGTGCTCCGCGAGCAGCGCGGACAGCGTCGCGGTGTCGAGCAGCGGGGTGTCGCCGCAGGTGACGACGACGGTGCCGGTCGGCTCGGCGGACAGCGCGGCCAGCCCGCACCGCACCGCGTCCCCCGTGCCGTGCTGCTGCTCCTGGATCGCTGTCAGCACCTCGCGGCCGAGCGCGCCCGCCACCGCGTCCAGATGCGTGCCGACCTGCTCGCGGCCGTGACCGATGACAACGACCAGGTTGTCGGGGTCGAGCCCCGCCGCTGCTCTCACGGCGTGCTCGACGAGCGATCGTCCTGCGATCGGGTGCAGCACCTTGGGGGTCGATGAACGCATACGGGTGCCCTCGCCAGCGGCGAGGACCAACGTGCTCAGTGGGGTGGTCACGGCTCTCCCAACTCGGGTACTCGAGTCCTATTCATAAGTCGGGCTATTCACCATGACGAATCACCGCAATCTTGCGCCTCACCTGCAGCCACTCGGCGCGAGCCACCCTCCGGGCGGCCCCCGCCGACTGACTTGTGAATAGCCATCCTCGTGCGGCCCACGATCCTACGACGTCGTCAGGAAGCGCCGGGGGCGTCCTGCGTTGCCGCGGAGACGCGGTTGCCGCCGCTGCGTTTGGCCTGGTACATCGCCGCGTCGGCGCGGGTGAGCACGGACTCGGGGTGCTCGAACGGCGCCATGGACACCAGCCCGACCGACAGCGTCACCCCGCGAGAGAGGTGGCCAGGCAGGTCGGACACCGCGGCCACCGTGCGGCTCATCGCGGCGGCGGCCGACGCGGCAGGCGCGCCAGGCAGGAGCACGACGAACTCGTCGCCGCCGTAGCGGGCGACGAAGTCGTCCCCGCGCAGCGCGTCCCTGAGCGTGCTCGCGATGACCCGGAGGACGTCGTCGCCCTCGGCGTGCGACTGGTTGTCGTTGACGCCCTTGAAGCCGTCAAGGTCGACCAGCGCGACCGAGAGCGGCTGCATGTTCTTGTCTGACGACAGCGTGCGGAGCCGTTCGTCCAGCGCGCGGCGGTTCGGCAGGCCGGTCAGCGGGTCTTGCAGCGCCTGCGCGGCCTGTGCGGCGATCGCGCCGTGCTCTGCGGAGAGCCGTTCGTGCTTGCGCCTCGTCTGCAACGCGGCGGCGCGGGACTCGCGCATGTCCCACAGCTCCTGCTCAAGCGCGAGGGTGTACGCGGCGACGGTGTCCGGGAGGCCGGGGTTGGCCGCCAGCTCGAACCGCGCCAACTCACGGTCGATGTTGAGCCGGGCCGACGCCGGGGTGTTGACCTCGTCGGCAGCCCGTCGCGCGGCGAGCAGCACCTCGCGGGCGTTGTCACCCTGGCCATCTCGCTCGAGGCAGCGGGCGAGCGCGATCGCGACGAGCGCCTGCTCCTGGTCGCCGCAGCGATGGGTGAACAGCCGGTTCAGCCGCTCGATGTGGCTTGGGCCGGGGTCGTTGAGCGCGACGGCGGCCGCGATCAGGCTGATCTGCTCGATCGCGGGCGCCTCCCGCAGCCGGAACAGCGACTCGGTGAACGGCGCTTCGACCGCGGCTGCCACCGACGCGGCCACCGCGAACTTCTCCCGCGCCTGGTCGGTGTGCTTGATGCGTTCCAGCCGGATCGCCCACGCCAGCAGCATCTCGATGAGGTTGAACATCTGCAGCGTGATCTCGTGCGGGCCGGCGCTCTCCCGCATCGCCCGGTGCGAGCGCGCGCTGACCTCCTCAGCGGTCTCGTAAAGGCCGAGCTCGTTGAGTCCCTGCCAGCAGTCGACAAGCGCAGTCACCAGCGAGCGGTTGAAGATGCGCTGTTCGGAGCGGGTCGTCGGGGTCGGCGGGTCGTCCAGGATCGCCAGCGCACGGGCGATCTCGGTCAGCGCGTCGTCCTCCTTCTCCGCCAGGATCATCCGCTTGCCCTGCAGGGCGTGCGCGCCTGCGCGCAGGACGGGGAGGCAGTGCTTGCGGGTGTGCGCCAGGAGTTCGTCGAGCAACGGCTCCGCCTGCGAGCCGAGGCCGGGCGCTGACAGCCGTGCCATCGCGGCGCTGCGCAGCAAATCGGCGACCATGAGCGGCTCGCCCCTTGTGCGGGCCTCTTCCAGCAGGACGTCGAGTTCGGCGACTATGCCGAGTTGCTCATCGCGGGTGGTGGACTGTACGGCGGCGCGCAGTTCGCGGGCGCGACCGACCAGCCAGGCGTCGGACATGTCGACGACGACAGGCCGCCTGGCATCGCGGATGCGCTGTCCCTGACGCAGCGGCCGCACCCCCTTGGTTGCTCGCGCGGTGCTCCGCCGCCAGGACTCGAACCTGAACCGTCAGAACCAAAATCTGAAGTGCTGCCCATTACACCACGGCGGATCGGGTGTTGATTGCCCAACTGCAGGGTAGACGTGAGGCGGATGGTGATCGATGCTACCCCCGTCCTCGGGGCCTGTTCACTACCGACGCTGTCACACTTCCGGTACCGTAAGTTACGCCACCGTAGGTAAAAACGGCAACGCGAAGTCGGAAGGCGGGGTGCGCATGACGGCCACGGTGCAGGAGCCGAGCGAGTCCGTTCGGAAGGGACCGAAACCGATACTCGGCGAACGGCGCCCGCTGAAAGTTCAGGTCGCGGTTTACGCCGGGGTGGTGGCGCCGCTACTCGCGCTGCTCGCTGCGATCCCCTTCGCCTGGGGCTGGGGTCTGAGCTGGCTCGACGTCGGGCTGTTCGCCGCGTTCTACTTCTTCGCCGCCGCTGGCGTCACCGTGGGATTCCACCGCTTCTTCACGCACGGCTCGTTCAAGGCGAAGCGGTGGCTGCGGATCACGCTCGCCATCGCGGGCAGCACCTCACTGCAGGGCCCGCTGCTGACCTGGGTCGCCGACCACCGCAGGCACCACGCCTTCTCCGACAGGGAGGGCGATCCGCACTCGCCGTGGTTGTTCGGGACGTCGCCCGTGGCTATCGCCAAGGGCTTCTGGCACGCGCACATGGGCTGGTTGTTCCATCGGGACACCACCAACATCGACCGGTTCGCGCCCGATCTGGCCAAGGACCCCGACATGCGTGCGATCGACAGGTACTTCGGGCTGTTGACGCTGCTCAGTCTTGTGCTGCCCGGCGTGCTCGGCGGGCTGCTGAGCTGGTCGCTGTGGGGCGCGGTGACTGCGTTCTTCTGGGCAGGCCTCGTCCGGGTGTGCGTCCTGCACCACGTGACCTGGTCGATCAACTCGGTGTGCCACATGATCGGCGAGCGGCCGTTCACGTCGCGGGACCGGTCCGCGAACTTCTGGCCGCTTGCGATCCTGTCGCTTGGTGAGTCCTGGCACAACCTGCACCATGCCGACCCGACGTCGGCGCGGCACGGCGTCCAGCGCGGTCAGATCGACATCTCGGCGCGGATGATCTGGTTCTTCGAGAAGTTCGGCTGGGCTCACGACGTCCGCTGGCCGAGCAGCAAGCGGCTCGCCAGGCTTGCCGTCGACTCGCCGTAGAGGCGCAGCCGGTTACGCTGACTCGCATGGCTGGGAGGAGACGCGCGCGCAAGGCAGCGGCGGCGAGCAACGCCGGGACACGGCCCGCCGCTCCCGTGACCAGGGTCAGGATGACCGGCACCGAACGCAGGCAGCAACTGCTTGACGTCGCCAAGGCGCTGTTCGCGGAGAAGGGCTTCGACGGCACATCGATCGAGGAGATCGCGCACCGGGCGAACGTGTCCAAACCGGTCGTCTACGAGCACTTCGGCGGCAAGGAGGGTATCTACGCCGTCGTCGTCGACAGGGAGACGCATGCGCTGCTCGACCGGATGGTGTCCAGCCTGCACGGCGGGCACCCCAGGTTGATGCTTGAGCAGGCCGCCGTCGCGCTGCTCGGCTACGTCGAGGAGTCGCACGACGGGTTCCGCATCCTGGTGCGCGACTCGCCGGTCGCCAGCACGACAGGCACGTTCTCCACGCTGCTCAATGACATCGCCAGCCAGGTGGAGCACATCCTCGCCAACCAGTTCGCCGCGCGCGGCTACGACGTCAAGCTGGCGCCGATGTACGCGCAGGCGCTTGTCGGCATGGTCGCGCTGACCGGGCAGTGGTGGTTGGACGCCCGCAAGCCCAAGCGGGACGAGGTGGCAGCGCAGCTGGTGAACCTGGCATGGAACGGACTGTCCCATTTGGAGCAGAAGCCCGCGTTGCGATTGGACACGGACGCTCGCTAATTGACCGTTGCGCATACTTGAGGCATGCAGACGAGTGTGCGCGTCTCCCAGGAGAACCGGGATCGGCTGGCCCGGATAGCCGACCCGGCCATGCGGGATGACTACCTCGCTGAACGCCAGGAACTGGCCGAGATTGACGTCGAGGTCAAGGACTGAGCCGGAACAGTATGACACCAGGCTCAGCGAACCGAGCTTCGCGATGTGCGATCAGCTGCGGATGATAGACATCTGATCACCCGATCGGCTCAGCCCTCTGGTGTCACCCGCAGCAGCTTGTCGTCCTCGCCGTTGCTCGTGGTGATGTACAGCGCGCCATCCGGACCGGTGCGTGCGGCGCGCAGCCTGCCGTACTCCTCGTCCAGCTCCGGCGGGTCGGAGCGGCCGACAGCGCCGCCTTCCCTGCCGATGGTGAGCAGGATGAGCTTCGAGCCCTTGAGCGCGACAACGGCGAGCGTGCCGTCCAGCGCGCCCCACCGCTCGCCGGACAGGAACGTGGCGCCGCAGATCGCCTCCGTCATGTCGCCGGACGTCCACGCGGGCCGCATGGCGTTCGGGAACCGCTCGCGGTCGGTCATCGGCACGCTCTCGTCGTAGCTGTCCACGGTGCCGCCCTGCGACGGGTCCCAGCCGTAGTTGCGGCCGAACTCGACCAGGTTGACCTCGTCATCGATGTCCGGCCCGTGCTCTGCGACGTAGACCCGGTCTGTGCCCGGCTGCACCGCGATGCCCTGGATATTGCGGTGGCCGTAGGTGACGATGCGACGCGTGTTGGCGTTGTCGGAGTTGGCGAACGGGTTGTTGGACAGCCCCTTGCCGGTCTCCGGATCGATCCGCAACACCTTCCCACCGAGGCTCGTCTTGTCCTGTGGCACGTCGGGGTCGGCGGAGTCGCCGGTCCCGACCAGCAGCGCGCCGTCCTTGGTCACCACCGGACGGCAGCCGGAGTGCCTGCCGCTTTCGTTGATCGGCAACCCGGTGACCAGGGGCTTCACCTTGACCGCCCGCGTGCCGTCCTCGGACAGCCGCCATGTCACCAGCCGGACGTCTTTGGGCTCGCCATCCTCCTGGTGCGTCTGGCACGTGGTGAATTCGCGCGTCTTCGCGAAGTCCGGGTGGACCGCCACACCCATCAGCCCGCCCTCGCCGAGGTCGTAGACATCGGAGAAGTCGGCCTGCACCGTGCGCATTTCCGCGCCATCGTCGCCGCTTGACAGCAGTCGCAGCCTGCCGCTCCGCTCGGTGACGAGCAGCTTGCCGTCCGGCAGGAACCCGACGTCCCATGCGTGCTCCAGCCCGTCGGCGACCTCGACGACGTCGAGGCCGACCGGCGCTGGCTCGCTCGGCGGAGGCGAAACGGAGGAGGACTCCGGCGGCCTGGCAGCAGGCGACTGCGTGCATGCGGTAACGAGCGCGCTGGCGCTGAGCAGTATCGCGATCAAGCGTCGTGCCATGCCGCCCATCATGCACATGCAGGTTACGCCGTGCGATGGCGCATTGGCCCCTGCCCTTGTTGCCGGATTCGCCGGGTCCGCTCGGCCTCCGGGCGGTCATCCGTCGCCGGTTGCCCGCCCGTACCCTGGAAGGGTGCCCGCCGCGTTGTCTGGATTGCTCGCCGCCACCCTGCCCAGCTCCCCCCTCACCGCCGTCGTTGATCGCGCCGGCGCGCCCGAACTGGAGCTGCAGGGGCCGCCCGCCGCGCGGCAACTTGTCGTAGCAGCGCTTGCGGCACAGCAGGGCGCCGGTCGGCCGGTGCTCGCCGTTGTCGCGACCGGCCGCGAGATGGAGCTGCTGACCGCCGCCGTCGGCGACCTGATCGGTCACGACGCCGTCGCGTCGCTGCCGTCATGGGAGACGTTGCCGCACGAACGGCTCTCGCCACGCGCCGACACCGTCGGCAAGCGGCTTGAGGTGCTGCGCAGGCTCGCGCAGCCGGACCACGGTGGGCTGCGGGTCGTGGTCACCGCCGTGCGCAGCCTGATCCAGCCGATGGCGCCCGGTCTCGGTTCGCTGGCGCCGATCGAGTTCGTCGTCGACGAGGAGCTCGACTTCGAGGACACCCTCGCGCGGCTGGTCGACCTCGCCTACAGCCGGGTCGACATGGTGGAGAAGCGCGGCGAGTTCGCGGTCCGCGGCGGGATCATCGATGTCTTCCCGCCGACGGCGGCGCACCCGTACCGGGTGGAGTTCTTCGGCGACGAGGTCAGCGAGATCCGCACCTTCGCCGTCGCCGACCAGCGTTCGCTGCCTGAGGAAATCAGCGCCGTCACCGCGCCGGCCTGCCGTGAGCTGCTGCTCACCGACGACGTCAAGCAGCGCGCCGCCGACCTGCTCGCCACGCACGAGGCCGACGCCGCGCTCAGCGAGATGCTGAGCAAGCTCGCGGACGGCATCCCGTGCGAGGGCATGGAAGCGCTGATCCCTGTGCTGCTGCCCGGCAAGCTCGACCTGCTCACCGACGCCATGCCCGACGGCACCCACGTGCTGCTCGCAGACCCGGAGAAGATCCGCGCGCGGGCCGCCGACCTGGTGCGCACCGGGCAGGAGTTCCTCGAGGCGTCCTGGACCGTCGCGGGCGACGGCGGCGACGCGCCGCTCGACCTCGGCACGTCGGCCTACCGCGACCTGGACGAGGTGCGCAGCCATGCCACCGGCACCGGCAGGGCGTGGTGGACGCTGAGCCAGCTCACCAGCGAAGGCGCCGGGGTGATCGACGTCGGCACCGGCGTTCACGTCGCACCCGCGTACCGGGGTGACGTCGACCAGGCCGCCAAGGAACTCCTCGCGCACACCGCCGCCGGCGGTGCCGCGGTGCTCGTGGTGGCGGGGTCGGGCACTGCGGCCCGCGCGGTGGAGCAGCTCACCGCCGCCGAGGTGCCAGCCAGCCACGCAGAAGGTGGCCTGCCGGAAGCTCCGAAGCCCGGCGTCGTCACGGTGACCACCGGCGCGGTCACCGGCGGCTTCGTCGTGCCTGACACGGCGCTGGTCGTGCTGGGCGAGGCGGACCTGACCGGCCGCGCGACCACGCCCGGCAGCCAGGACGGCGACCTCGGCGTGAAGATGCCGTCGCGGCGGCGCAACGCCGTCGACCCGCTCGCGCTCAAGCAGGGCGACTACGTCGTCCACGACCAGCACGGGATCGGCCGTTTCGTGGAGATGGTGCAGCGCACCGTTGGTGGCGCGACCCGCGAGTACCTGGTGCTGGAATACGCGCCGTCGAAGCGTGGGCACCCGGGCGACCGGCTGTTCGTGCCGACCGACCAGCTCGACGAGGTGTCCCGCTACGTCGGCGGCGAGCTGCCGACGTTGAACAAGCTCGGCGGCTCGGACTGGAAGAACACCAAGGCCAAGGCGCGCAAGGCGGTCAAGGAGATCGCCGCCGAGCTGGTGCAGCTCTACGCCGCACGGCAGGCAGCACCCGGCCACGCCTTCGGGGACGACACGCCGTGGCAGGCCGAGCTGGAGGACGCCTTCCCGTTCGTGGAGACCACCGACCAGCTCGCCGCCATCGACGAGGTCAAGGACGACATGAAACGCGGCGTGCCGATGGACCGCGTGATCTGTGGCGACGTCGGCTACGGCAAGACCGAGATCGCCGTACGGGCCGCGTTCAAGGCCGTCACCGCAGGAAAGCAGGTCGCGGTGCTCGTGCCGACCACGCTGCTCGCGCAGCAGCACCACAACACCTTCATCGATCGGATGGGCTCGTTCCCGGTGAACATCAAGACGTTGTCGAGGTTCACCGACGCGAACGAGTCAGAGCAGATCGTCGCGGGGCTCGCCGACGGTGAGGTCGACATCGTCATCGGCACCCACCGCCTGCTGCAGACCGGCATCCGCTACAAGGACCTCGGCCTGGTCATCGTTGACGAGGAACAGCGCTTCGGCGTCGAGCACAAGGAGCACATCAAGGCGCTGCGCACCCACGTCGACGTGCTGACGATGTCGGCGACGCCAATCCCGCGCACGCTGGAGATGAGCATGGCAGGCATCCGCGAGATGTCGACCATCCTCACCCCGCCGGAGGACCGACACCCGATCCTGACCTACGTCGGCGGCTACGACGACAAGCAGGTCGCCGCGGCCATCCACCGCGAGCTGCTGCGCGACGGCCAGGTGTTCTACGTGCACAACCGGGTTTCGTCGATCGAAAAGGCAGCCAAGCGGATCCGCGAGCTGGTGCCTGAGGCGCGAGTGGTCACCGCGCACGGTCAGATGAACGAGGACAAGCTCGAAAAGATCATCCAGGGCTTCTGGGAGCACGAGTACGACGTGCTCGTCTGCACCACGATCGTGGAGACCGGCCTGGACATCGCGGCGGCCAACACGCTGATCGTCGAGCGCGCCGACCTGCTCGGCCTCGCGCAGCTGCACCAGCTGCGCGGGCGCGTCGGGCGCAGGCGCGAGCGCGGCTACGCCTACTTCCTGTACCCACGCGAGACGCCGCTGACCGAGACCGCGCACGACCGGCTCGCCACCATCGCGCAGAACACCGAACTTGGCGCTGGCATGGCGGTGGCTATGAAGGACCTTGAGATCCGGGGCGCGGGCAACATCCTCGGCGCGGAGCAGTCCGGGCACATCGCCGGTGTCGGCTTCGACCTGTACGTCCGGCTGGTCGGCGAGGCGGTGAACGACTTCCGCAGGCACGCTGGCGCGGAGCCGATGGCGGACCAGGGCCATGTCGAGGTGCGCATCGATCTGCCGGTGGACGCGCACATCCCGCACGACTACGTGCCGGGCGAGCGACTGCGGCTCGAGGCGTACCGCAAGATCGCGGCGGCCGGGGTGGACACCGATTCCGACGCCCTGGCGACGGTGCGCGACGAGCTGATCGACCGCTACGGCCAGCCGCCCGCCCCGGTGCAGCGGTTGCTCGACGTCGCGGCGTTCCGGCAGACCTGCCGCGCTGCGGGCGTCACGGAGGTCACCAGCCAGGGGAACATGATCCGGTTCACGCCGATGCCGCTCGCCGACTCGCAGCAGGTGCGGCTCAAGCGGCTCTACCCCAAGGCGATGTACAAGTCGGTGACCGACACGGTCGGGGTGCCGCGTCCCACCGAGGGTCCCGCAGGCGGCCGGATCGGCGCGCCGCCGCTGATCAACAAGGACCTGCTCGACTGGTGCACGACCTTCCTCGAGTCGATGGCGCCCGCCTCTACGGCGAGCTGATCTGGTCCTTTCGGTCGGTTGTGCCCCCGGTGTGACGAATTGCCACGCCAAATCCTCACCCGATTGGGTGTGTCGGGCTGACCCGTAGGCGATCAAGCCAGTATCAATGTTCCGTGGCACGTCGATGGCGAGAAATTGGAATCACGGTTTTGGGTGCCGGTGTGGTCGTCGCACTGGTCCTGGTGCTGTTGCAGTTCGTCGGTAACGACGAGCCGACCAACCAGGCCATGCCCTCACCGCAACCGACGAGCACGACGAGCTCGACGAAGCCCAAGCCAAAGCCCGACAAACCTGGCATGTGGCCGCAGGGTCTCGTCGTCAAGATCGACAACACCTCGGCGGCCCGCCCGCACTTCGGGTTGAAGATGGCTGACCTGGTCTTCGTCGAGCCCGTCGAGGGAGGACTGACCAGGATGGCCGCCGTGTACTGGGGCAAGCGCCCTGGAGCCATCGGCCCGGTGCGCAGCGCGAGGGAGACCGACATCCAGATGCTCGCGCAGATGCGGCGTCCGGTGGTGACGTTCTCCGGTGCGGCGCCTGAGCTGATCCCGGCGCTGGTCAAGGCGCCCTTCATCAGGGCGACCCCGACGACGCAGCCCGCCGCGTTCTACCGCGCTGGCGCGCGGCCGAGCCCGCACAACTTGCTGGTCAACCCGGCTCGGTTGACGAAGACCAAACCGGTGTCCTCGCCGCTGTCGTTCGGTGCTGCTCCGAAGGGCGGCAAGAAGACCAAGAGTCTCGGCGTGTCTTACCAAGCGGCGTCATATAACTTCCGCTGGTCACCGCGCATGAAGGAGTGGGCCATCACGCTCGACGGGCGCCCGCTGACGTCGATGGGCACCGGCAGGGTGCACGCCGGAACCGTCGTGGTGCAGCGGGTCAAGGTCGGGAGTGGTCAGGGTGTCGCGGACACCAGCGGCGCCGGGTCGCCGGTGGCCAAGACGGTCGGGCATGGCAAGGCGACCGTGCTGCGCGACGGCAAGGCGTACACCGCGAAGTGGTCTCGGCCGAACCCGAAGCGGGAGACGGTCTACCGCATCGCGCGCAACAACAAGCGCCTCCCGTTCGCCCGCGGCAAGGTCTGGGTCCTCTTCGTCCCCAAGTAATCCGCGAGTCGCACCTTCGGAAGGCGCGAGTCGCACCTTCTGAGGCGCTGAGTTCCGCGTTGCGGCCATGCCCTTCACCGTCCGCGTCGCCGCTGTGAGAAAGTACGCGGTGTGATGGACCTCATCCGCCGCTTCACGCTGCTGTTCACCGTCGCGATCACCGCCGTCGTCCTCGCCGGATGCGGCGGCGGGCCGACGAAGGCCAACGCCGCCGCGATCGTCGGCGACGAGCGGGTCTCGCTCGACTCCGTGCAGAGCGAAGTGCAGTGGCTGCTCGACAACGTGCCGGACATGCGGAAGTTGGAGCAGGAGAACAAGCTCTCCCTGCTGTCCCGCCACATCGTGCAGACAAGGGTGCGTCATGAGCTGATCGAAGCCGCCGCGCGGCAGCACGGCCTGCGCGCGAACGCGGGCGAGGTCGATCAGCTGCTGCAGCAGGTCGGCGGTGCGGAGCGGGCGCCGAGCCAGTTCGGCGTCCAGTCCTCCCGAGTGCGCGAGTTCGCATCGGACTACGTGCTGCTACAGCAGCTCGCCGAGCACAACCTTGACCGCATCTCGGTCGAGTTCGTCGGCGCGTACATCTCCGGTGAGTCGCCGAATCAGACGGCCAAGGAGAAGGCGATGGACCTCGGCAGGAAGATCGCCGAGGCGCCGGACCAGGCCAAGCAGCTCGCCCAGGAAAACGGCACCGAGGTCATCGACCAGTCGGTCTCCCTGCGGGAGCTGGCATCGGGCCAGCAGACGGCGCTGCTCGCGGCGAGTCCGCTGTTCAGCGCGGACGAGGGCACCGTCGTCGTCACGCAGCCGAGCCCGCAGCAGGGCTCGCTGTGGCTGGTCGCGCTGGTCGAAGACCGGCAGGTCACCAGTGGCTCCGGTGGCGCGCCGAGCACGCCGGTCGCGCCGCAACTGCTGGCGCAGATCGGCATCCAGCAGCTCGCACCGTTCGCGGCGGAGCAGGGCGTCGAGATCAGCCCGCGCTTCGGCGTGTGGAACCAGGCGACGGTCGCGATCGCGGAGAACGAGGACGTCGTCCCGAGCTACCTGCTGCCCACCAGGGCCAGCAGCGAGCAGTGACGGCCACGCCGCACCCCGGCTGCGCCGTCGTCCTGCTGCCAGCGGCCCATCCCGCGCTGCCCGCGAACGCCGTGCCGACGCTGCGGGCGGCGGACGCGCTCTACGCCGCCGCGGACGTCGACGAGTCTGTCGCACTCGCGGCTGGCGCCAAGCCAGCACCGGACCTGGCGGACCTGCTCGCGGAGTCCGCCCGTGGCGCGGTCGTGCTGCTGGCCGCGAGGCGCACCGACCCCAACGCCGCCGCGCTGGCCGATGCGGGTGTGCCGGTGATCGAACCGGAGCTGCCGCCGCTGCTGAACGCCGTCGCGGTGATGGACCGGCTGCGCTCGCCTGGCGGCTGCCCGTGGGACGCCGAGCAGACCCACGACTCCCTGCGGCAGTACCTCATCGAGGAGACCTACGAACTGCTCGACGCCATCGAGACGCGCGACCGGCCCGCGCTGCTTGAGGAACTCGGCGACGTCCTGCTGCAAGTGCTGTTCCACGCCCGGTTGGCCGCCGAGGACGCCGACGAGCCGTTCGACATCGAGGACGTCGCCGAGGAACTGGTGGACAAGCTCGTCGGGCGGCACCCGCACGTGTTCGCCGACGCCGAACGCATTCATACCGCCGAGCGACAGCAGCACCGCTGGGAGGAACTCAAGCAGCAGGAGAAGCAGCGGGAGTCGATCGTCGACGGCGTCGCGCTCGGCCAGCCGGCCACGGCGCTCGCGGCCAAGCTCGCATCGCGCACCGGCAGGGCGAACCTGCCCGCAGAGCTGTTCCCACGGGGTGACGACGTCGGCCAGCGGCTGTTCCGCGCCGTCGCCGAGGCCAAGCGGGCAGGGGCGGAGCCGGAAGGGGAGCTACGGGAGGCCGCACGGGCGTTCGCGGCCGACGTCAGGGCGGCGGAGGCCGCCGCACGGGCGGACGGTGTCGACCCCTCGGTGCTGGACGCGGCCGGCTGGCGGCGCTACTGGCCCCGCTGACCGGGCTGCGAAACGGCGTCCGACCTCGGACGGTAACCTGATCGAGTGACTGAACCGGCGGGCAGGACACGCACGAGCGCGTCCGCGTCTGCCGGGAGTCGCCTCGCCTACGGCAAGATCGCCGGGACCGTCGCGCTGGTCGCCACCGGCGTCGTGCTGATCATGACCGTCGGCGTCACCCCGCCGGACGACGCGCCCGCCGACGACACCCGCACCGCGGTGCCGGATGCGGCGACACCGGCCTCCGCGCCACCAGCGCCGATCGACCGCCCGAACGCCTCCGACGCCGCCAACCTCACCGCGTGGGCCAAGCGGATGGCCCGCCGCACCACCATCTCCGCGAGGGCACTGGCCGCCTACGGCCGCACCGAGATGTGGATGCGCTCCGAAGCGCCGGACTGCCGGCTGTCCTGGGCCACCGTCGCCGGGCTCGCCGACGTCGCCTCAGCGCACGGCACCACAGACGGCGGGCACATCGGCCGCGACGGCACGGCGACCACGCCCATCCTCGGCCCGCTCCATGACGGCACGAACGGGACGTCGAAGGCACCCGACACCGACAACGGTGTGCTGGACGGCGCCGCGCGCTGGGACAGGGCCGTCGGGCCGCTGCAGATCATGCCCGAGCGGTGGCAGCGGTGGCGTGCCCGCGCCGCGCGTGACGGCGAGGCCCCCGACCCGCACCACATCGACGACGCCGCGCTCACGGCGGGCCGCATCCTGTGCGGCGCCGATGCCGACATGTCTACCCCGAGAGGGTGGTGGCGGGCGGTCCGGGACTACCGGCGCGGCGGGGACTCTGCCGGTTTCGCGCAGAAGGTGTTCGCATCGGCGGATCGCTCTGCCGAACTCGCCCGCTAACGGCCCTGCCTGCCGCGATGCGGTCACGCGACGGCTGTAAGGTTCCGGGGCTATGAGCGAAGAAGACGGCGTGAGGAACGCGGTACCCAGGTATCTCGGTCTCGCTCCTTACCTCTACTACGCCGACGCGGGGGCAGCGCTCGACTGGCTGGTTCGGGTGTTCGGCTTCACCGAGCGAGTCCGCTACGTCGACTCCGCGGGCAACGTCTTCCAGGCGTCGGTGCTTGCGGGCGACAACGAGGTGCAGCTGGCGGGGGTCGGGTCCGACTACTGGGCGACCAAGGGCGTCGACGGACCGGTCGGGCAGCTCAACATCGTCTTCATAGACGACGTCGACGCGCAGCACGCCAGGGTGCAGGCCGCGCTGCCCGACGTCGACGTGTCGCAGCCGCAGGACCAGCCGTACGGCGCGCGGGTGTTCACCGTGGAGGACGTCGGCGGCAACAGCTGGACGTTCTGGCAGCACGTCTCCGACACCGTCGAGCTGCCGACCGGCTGGCGCGAGATCCGCCCTGACTGACACCGTCCGTTCCGCGTGCCTCGTACGGGTGATCTGGGTCGCCAGTTAGGCTCTCAGGGGAGTTGAACCAAGGCTCGACCGTGAGGAGTATGGCGTGGCGATCATCGATCAAGTAGGGGCGCGGGAGATTCTCGACTCGCGTGGCAACCCAACGGTCGAGGTTGAGGTGGCACTCGACGACGGGACCCTGGGGCGGGCCGCTGTGCCGTCCGGGGCGTCCACCGGCGAGCACGAGGCGGTCGAGCTGCGCGACGGTGACCCGAAGCGCTACAACGGCAAGGGCGTTGACCGCGCCGTCGCCGCCGTGCTCGACGAGATCGGCCCCGACCTCAACGGCGTGGACGCCGTCGACCAGCGCATCGTCGACCAGAAGCTGGTCGACCTCGACGGCACCCCTGACAAGTCCCGCCTCGGCGCGAACGCCATCCTCGGCGTCTCGCTCGCCGTCGCGAAGGCTGCGGCCGAGTCCGCTGAGCTTGAGCTGTTCCGCTACCTCGGCGGGCCGAACGCGCACGTGCTGCCGGTGCCGATGATGAACATCCTCAACGGCGGTGCGCACGCCGACACCGACGTCGACATCCAGGAGTTCATGATCGCGCCGATCGGTGCTGACACCTTCCGGGACGCGCTGCGCTGGGGCGCCGAGGTCTACCACGCGCTGAAGGGCGTGCTGAAGAGCAAGGGCCTTGCCACCGGCCTCGGCGACGAGGGCGGTTTCGCGCCAAGCCTGAGCAGCAACCGAGAGGCGCTCGACCTGATCCTGCAGGCGATCGAGAAGGCTGGGTACCAGCCGGGCAGCGACATCGCGCTCGCGCTCGACGTCGCGGCAACCGAGTTCTTCTCGAACGGCAGCTACAGGTTCGAGGGCTCGCAGCGCAGTGCGGCCGACATGAGCGGCTACTACCAGGAACTGCTCGACGCCTACCCGCTCGTCTCCATCGAGGACCCGCTTTCCGAGGACGACTGGGACGGCTGGGTCGAGCTGACCAACGCCATCGGCGGCAAGGTTCAGCTCGTCGGCGACGACCTGTTCGTGACCAACCCCGACCGGCTCGAGGACGGCATCAGCAAGGGCGCCGCCAACGCGCTGCTGGTGAAGGTGAACCAGATCGGCACGTTGTCCGAGACGTTCGACGCGATCACACTGGCCGGGTCCTGCGGCTACAAGAGCATGATCAGCCACCGCTCCGGCGAGACGGAGGACACCACGATCGCCGACCTCGCGGTGGCCACCGGCGCAGGGCAGATCAAGACCGGCGCGCCCGCCCGCAGCGAGCGGGTCGCCAAGTACAACCAGCTGCTGCGGATCGAGGAGAACCTGGCTGACGCCGCCCGCTACGCGGGTGACCTGGCCTTCCCCCGGTTCACCCCGAGCGCCTGATCCGGCATGGCCAGCAGAGGGCGTTCGCGCGACGGGAAGCGGCCGGGCGGGAGATCGTCCGGCCCTTCCCGGCGGCCCCGGCGCGTCGTCGCATCCGGCTCGGCGCGGGCACGGCTGCGGGCAAGCCTGCGGTCCAAGCGGATGTCCTCCGCCGCGCGCACGCTCGGGCTGTCGACCACCCGCCGCGCGGCCATCGTCGCGCTCGTGGTGTGCGCGCTCGCTTTCACGCTGGCCGTCCCGCTGCGCACCTACCTCGCGCAGCGGGCGGAGATCGCCGAGCAGACCGAACGCGCGGAGCAGTTGCGGGAGAAGGTCGCGGAGTTCGAACGCCGCAAGGCTGAGCTGTCCGACCCGGCGCAGGTCGAGGCGGAGGCGCGGCAACGGCTGCGCTACGTGATGCCGGGCGAGACGCCATACATCGTGCAGTTGCCCGGCGTCGGCGATCGGGGCACCGGTGCTGGCAACGGTCGCGGCGGCGGCAGCCCGGCGACGTGGTACGAGGACCTGTGGCGGAGCGTCACCGAGGAGCCGTCCCGCGCCGGATAGCCCCGTGTCTCCGTTGGGAACGCCGTGTCCCCCGTTGACGACGTTGTGTCCCCCGTTGGTGACGTTGTGTCCCCCATTGGTGACGTCGTGTTCCCCGCTCACGACGCCGTGTTCCACGGCGCTGGGGCGGCACCGCGGCGGACCCACCCGGCCGGCCCGCGCGCCGCCGGATTCCGTACTCTCCTTCTGTGCAGGACGCCCGGTTCGAACCCGTCACCGAGGCCGACCGCGCCGTCGTCGCCGAGCAACTCGGTAGGCCGCCGAGGGCGATGCGGGCGATCGCGGCGCGCTGCCCAAGCGGGCACCCCGCCGTGGTGCAGACCAACCCCCGGCTGGAGAACGGCACCCCATTCCCGACGTTGTACTACCTGACCTGCCCCCGGCTGTGCTCGCTCGTCGGCGGGCTTGAGGCGTCCGGCATCATGCGCGAGATGACCGACCGGCTGGCGGCCGACGCTGACCTCGCCGCCGCCTACCGCGCGGCGCACGAGTCCTACCTCGCCGAACGCGACGTGATCGAGTCGCTCGGCACCGATGTCTCCGCTGGCGGCATGCCGACCAGGGTCAAGTGCCTCCACGTGCACCTGGCGCATCGGCTCGCGGTGGGGCCCGGGGTGAACCCGATCGGCGACGAGACGTATGGGCTGCTACGCGGCGACTGGCCGTCGGGCGACTGCGCGGCCCGCTAACGTCGAGCGGATAGGCTGATCCACATGAGGACTGCTTGCAGGTCCGAATCAGCGGACAGGATGCTGGCCGACGCCGTGACGTTGGCGGGGCCTGCCGCGCGCGATGAGGAGGCCGCATGACTCGGGTTGCCGCGATCGACTGTGGAACGAACTCCATCCGCCTGCTCGTCGCCGAGCTGATGCCGAACTACGACGGCACGCTCTTCCTGCGGGATCTACACCGTGAGATGCGGATCGTGCGGCTCGGCCAGGACGTCGACGCCACCGGCAGGCTCGCGCCGGAAGCCATCGAGCGCACGCGGGAGGCGCTGGCCGCGTACACCATCGCCGCGCGGCGCAAGGGCGCGGAGCGGGTGCGGATGGTGGCGACGTCGGCCACCCGCGACGCAAGCAACCGCGACGACTTCTTCGACATGACCGAACAGACCCTCGGGGCGCGCGCCGAGGTGATCAGCGGCGACACGGAGGCGCGGCTGACGTTCACCGGCGCCGTGGGGGAGCAAGACCCGGACGACGGGCCGTTCCTCGTTGTCGACGTCGGTGGCGGGTCGACCGAGCTGGTGCTTGGTGAGTGGGACGGCAGGAAGGCCAACATCCTCGCCGCGAAGTCGGTGGACGTCGGCTGCGTGCGGATCACGGAGCGGACGTTGCGCTCCGACCCTCCGACCGATGCCGAAGTCGAGGCCGGGAGGAAGTTCGCCGCCGAGGTGCTCGCCGAGGCGTTCGACGCCGTCGACGTCTCCCGCGCAAAGACGTGGATCGGGGTGGCTGGCACCGTGACCACGTTGTCCGCTGTCGCGCAGGAGCTGCCGGAGTACGACTCCGAGCGCACCCACCTGTCGACGTTGACCCCGGCGGACCTGGCGCGCACCGCGACCACGCTGCTCTCCGCGGATCACGAGACCCGCGCGGCCAACCCGGTGATCCACCCCGGCCGGGTGGACGTCATCGGCGGCGGCGCGCTGATCGTGCAGACGATCGCCGAGGAGCTGGCACGCAGGGGTGGCCCCAGCGACCTCGTGGTCAGCGAGCACGACATTCTGGACGGCATCGCGCTGTCGCTGGCGGAGTGAGCCACAACAGCCCCCGCTCATCGCGAGCGGGGGCGCTGTGGTGTTTCGGGAGCTAAGGGCTCAGCCCTGCGGCAACTCAGTGCAGATGACGTGCGGGCGAACGATCAGGTCGGTAGAGCCGTTGTTGAACCCCTCGACAAGCCAGCCGTTCGGGACGAATGACCCATCGGGGTCATCCTCGATCGGGTTGTACGTGGTGGGGTCGCCGTTCTCGATCTGCACTGGCTGCGACGTGACGATCTGCAGGCCCTTGTACGCTGCCGGGCCCTCATCCGCGCGGGAGAACCCGCCGCCGATGGCCGTCTTGCCTTCGGCGCACTGGACCCAGGACTTCTGGAAGGTGTCGTCAGCGGTCCACATCGAGGTCGAGTTGTCGCCCTCCTGTAGCTGGGTGGCGCCGGGGTACGGGCCATCCGACTCCAGGTTCTTGATGCCGGTCTGGTTGACCAGGTCCCGCAGGTGGGGCGTGAACACGCGCTGCCCGACGGAGTCGAGCCGGAGGTCGCCGCCGGTCAGGCTGCGGTTCTTGGCCTCCCATGAGCCGACCGAGTCCCGCTTCATCTTTTGCTTGGTGATGGCGTAGTCCCGGATGTCGTCGGTGCCGATCTTGCTTGCCGCGACCGCTGTGCCGCCGCTGAGCAGCACCACCAGCGCGCCACCCGCGATAGCGGCGGTGGCACGGCTGCGACCGAGGCCTCGAATTTTCTCAGCGATATTCATGTGGTGTTTCCTATCCCTCTGTGTTTGTTGGCTTCTGACCAGCCGCAGTCCCCGACAGACCCCGCGATTGGGACAGGAGACGCACACTAGGGCATATCGGACATAGCGGTACACCCCTTTGGACGAATCGTTTGCATATGCACCGACCTGTGGGTGAAGCTCACACAGCAGCGCGTCGATCGACTCGACCGCCGCGCTCCGGGTTGCCGATCTAGATCGTGATCGCGAGTATCACCGGTTCGACGCCGCCCGCACGAACTCCGCCAGGTCAGACGACTGGCGGAGCCGGGACGGGTCGTGCACGTACATCATGTGCCCCGCCGGGTAGTACGCCCTGGTGATGTTCTCCCGCAGCTCATCGGGGATCGTCAGGTGCGCCAGCGTGTGCTCGGCGGCGAAGTACGGCGTCGCGCCGTCGGTGTAGCCGAGGCCGACGTGCAGTTTCAGGTGCGGATTCGCCCGCATCGCGGATGACACTTTGTCCACAGCGGACACGTACTGGTTCTCGAACTCCTGGTACGACCACGCCTTGTGCGCCGCCATGTTGATGATCTCGTACGGCAGGTCGTTGACGTACTCCAGCTCATTGCGCACGTAGTGGTTCAGCGCGGCGGTGAACGGCCCGACCATCGCTGACATCGACGGGTCGTCGGTGAGCTGCTCCTTGCCGTAGTCGGTGTCAGGGCCGGTGAACCGCGAGTCCAGCCTGCCGACGACGAGCTTGCGGTCCCGCAACAGCTCGGCGAAGAACCGGAGGTGCTCGATGCGCAGGTCCACGCGGTCGATGTAGTCGGGGGAGAGCCCGGTCAGCGTGGCCAGCCGCGCGACGATTCCGCGCCGTTCGTCGGCGGTCAGCCGCGCGCCTCGCGCCAGCGCCAGCGGATAGTCCCGCTCGGCGAACTCCTCCGCCTCGCGCAGCACGTCGTCGAGTGACCGGTCGTCGTGCACGCCGTGGTAGTGCGCGATCGAGGCGTAGGTCGGCAGGAACAGGCTGTACGGCAGGTCGTTCTCACCGGTGAAGCGGATCGTGCTGAAGTCAAGCACTGCGGAGATCAGCAGCAACCCGTTGAGGTACATGCCGTAGCGGCTCTGCAGGTGCTCGGCAAGCGCCGCCGCCCGCAGCGTGCCGTACGACTCGCCAGCCAGGAACTTCGGCGACAGCCACCGGCCGTTCCGTGACGTCCACAGCCGGATGATCTCCCCGACGGATTCGATGTCCCCGGTGAAGCCGTGGTAGTCCTGCGGCTTCTCGCCTTCGGCAGGGCGCGAGTAGCCGGTCGACACCGGGTCGATGAACACGAGGTCGCTGTGCCGCAGCAGCGTCTCGTGATTGTCCGCGAGCCGGTAGGGCGGCGGCTCAAGCGCGCCGACGTCGCCCGCGACCACCCG
Source organism: Actinophytocola sp. (assembly GCA_009377385.1). GTDB lineage: Bacteria > Actinomycetota > Actinomycetes > Mycobacteriales > Pseudonocardiaceae > Haloechinothrix_A. The sequence goes on along the minus strand of WHUD01000020.1, from coordinate 8,999 downwards.
GCGCGGCCCAAGCAGACCGAGGTGCAGCCACACACTGGACGAACCGGGTCCGCCGTTGAACGCGAACGTCACCGGTCGCTCGGCGGCGTCCGCGTCGTCGAGGGTGTAGGACGTGAGGAACACCTCGGCCTTCGCAACGTGGCCGTCGAACGTGCCGTCGGTGACGCTCTCCTTGCGCAGCACCATCCGGCCGGTCTGCACGGTGTAGCGCAGCTTGTGCCGCTTGATCGTCAGCGTGTGGTTGGTGGTGACGAGGTCGTCGGTGGGCGTGGGGCGGTCCGGGGTGTCGGGGGCGGTCTGCTTCCCTGCGTCGGGTTCGGATGGGTTCGCCATGCTGATCACTCTAGGACGACCACAATGGGGGCGTGGTCACTCAACCCGCCGCCGTCGCGCCTCGCGCCGCCGACATCGCCCAGCTCGACGCCTCCATTGTCAACTGCACGGCGTGCCCGAGGCTCGTGGCGTGGCGTGAGGAGGTCGCGCGCACGAAGCGCGCTGCATTCGCCAACGAGACCTACTGGGGACGTCCGGTGCCCGGCTTCGGTCCCGCCGACGCTTCGCTCGCCATCGTTGGCCTCGCGCCCGCCGCGCACGGCGCGAACCGCACCGGACGCATGTTCACCGGCGACCGCTCCGGCGACTTCCTCTACGCCGCGCTCTACGACGTCGGCCTCGCCTCGCAACCGACCGTGACCAGCGCCGACGACGGCCTTGAGCTGTACGGCGTCCGCATCACGGCCCCGGTGCACTGCGCGCCGCCCGCGAACAAGCCGACGCCCGCAGAGCGTGACACGTGTCGTCCGTGGCTCGCCCGGGAGCTGGAGCTGCTCGCGCCGACGTTGCGCGCCGTCGTCGTCCTCGGCGCCTTCGGCTGGCAGGCCCTGCTCCCGGTGTTGTCCGACGCGGGCTGGCACATCCCACGCCCGCGTCCCCGCTTCGGCCACGCCGTCCACTACGTCGTGTCCCGCACTCCCGACGCTGTGTCCCCCGCCCAGGACGCTGTGTCCCCCGTTCCCGACGCTGTGTCCTCCGCTCCGGACGTCGTGTCCCCCGCCCAGGACGTCGTGTTCCCCAGTCCCGACGTCCTGCACCTGTTCGGCTGCTTCCACCCGTCGCAGCAGAACACCTTCACCGGCAGACTGACGCGGCAGATGCTGCGCGACGTCCTTGCGGATGCCGCCAGCGCTGCCATGGTACCCGTCCGTAACGTGACGTAGGTATCCCCGCTCAGGGTCCCCACAAGCGTCTCGCTGTGTGAGGTGCGACTATGTCCGCATGGGCGCAACGAAGTCGGAACCGACCCGCATCGTCATCCTCGGTGGTGGGTATGTCGGGCTTTACACGGCGTTGGGGCTGCAGCGCATGCTGCGTGCCAACGAGGCTGCCGTGACCGTCGTCGATCCGCAGCCACACATGACCTACCAGCCGTTTCTCCCCGAAGCGGCGGCTGGTGCCATCGAGCCGCGCCACGTCGTGGTCCCGCTGCGACGCGCGCTCAAGCGCTGCCATGTGCTCACCGCACGGGTGCAGCAGATCGAGCACAAGCGCAAGGTCGTCACCGTCGAGGCCGCCGACGGACACATCGAGGAGGTGCCGTACGACCACCTCGTTGTCGCGCTCGGCTCCGTGGCGCGCCTGCTGCCCATTCCCGGCCTCGCCGAGGAAGGTATCGCCTTCAAGACCATCGGCGAGGCGATCTACCTGCGCAACCACGTCATGTCGCAGATGGACCAGGCGTCGAGCACCCGCGACCCCGAGGTGCGCAAGCGCAAGCTGACGTTCACTGTCGTCGGCGGCGGCTTCGCGGGCATCGAGGCGCTCGCCGAACTGGAGGACATGTCGCGGTTCGCGTGCCGCTACTATCCGAACATCGAGCCGCAGGACCTGCGCTGGGTGCTGGTCGAGGCCGCGTCGCGCATCCTGCCGGAGGTGCGCGAGACCCTCGGCGTCTACACCGTCGAGCAGCTGGAGAAGCGCGGCATCGAAGTGTACCTGTCGACGCTGGCGAAGTCGTTCGAGAAGGGTCACGTCGTGCTCTCCGACGGCACCGAGTTCGACTCCGACACGATCATCTGGACGGCGGGCGTCAAGGCCAATCCGGTGCTGGCCGACTCCGACCTGCCGCTGCACAAGTCCGGCCGGGTGCAGGGGACGGCCGCGCTGCAGGTGCTGGACAACCCGGACGTCTGGTCCGCAGGTGACTGCGCCGCGATCCCGGACCTCTCGGTCACCGAGGATGATCCGACGGCGATCTGCCCGCCCAACGCGCAGCACGCGGTGCGGCAGGCTAGGCACCTCGCGAAGAACATCGTCCGCGCGCTGCGGGGCAGGCCGGTCAAGGACTACAAGCACAAGAACATGGGCTCGGTCGCCAGCCTCGGCCTGCACAAGGGTGTTGCCGACACCCTCGGCGTCAAGGTCAAGGGCTTCCCCGCGTGGAGCATGCACCGGATGTACCACGTCAAGGCGATGCCCACGTTCAACCGCAAGGCGCGCATCACGGCGGACTGGCTGCTCGGCGGCCTGTTCAAGCGCGAGGTGATCTCCATGGGGCAGATCCACTCGCCGCACGAGGAGTTCCACCGCGCCTCAGGCAAGGTGCCGGAGCGCAAGTCGGACGGCTCTGACTGACGACGTCGGGAGCGGGGGACTCGGCGCCGGGTACGCGGCGAACGCGGAATCCCGAATGCGGGACACAGCGTCGGGAACGGGGAACACGACGTCGGGAACGGGGGACACAGCGTCGGGAACGGGGAACACGACGCGGCGAAACGCCCCACGGGTGCCATGGTTCGCCGCAGCGCTTAGGCTCAGCGGTGCCCCCGTAGCCCAACCGGCAGAGGCAGTCGACTTAAAATCGATCAAGTGCGGGTTCGAGTCCCGTCGGGGGCACCAACAGGACAGGTCAAGGTGTTTCCGATCTTGGTCGCCAAGATCATCAGCCCCCTTATGCCCCACAAGTGCACAGGCTGTGCTTGTCGGTGACATCAGTTTTCCGTCAACGAGCGCAGCGCCTCGTCCACGCAGTCGGCCCAGGCCCGCTCGCCGAGTTCCGTAACGCCCGTGTCGCCGAGGAACCCGCTGGAGATCACGATGTCCGGAGCGAGGCCGGCGATGCTGGACAGACTGGCGGCTAGCGAGTCGCGGTCACTGAAACCGGGAATATGGCCAGCGATCCACGTGCCCTCCGCATCACGGAGGATGGAGTCACCGGTGAACAGGTACGTCAAGCCGTGCACGGAAGGAACAAGAAAGCTCGCGCTGCCCGGCGTGTGCCCCGGTGTCGGGAGCACCTCGAACCCGTCCAGCTACACACGACGCTCGGCAAACACGCCGTCGACGGGGCAGGTCTCCGCCACGATGTCGGCCTCGACTGCGCTGCAGTGCAGCGTCGAGCCGAACCGCTGCTTGATGGTGCGCAACGACGGCGCGATCTCATCCTGGTGGCTCAGGTACTGGCGAGTGACACCGCCGAGCTCGGCCATGTCGTCTATCTCGGGCTCCAGCGTCGTGTTATAGAACAACACGTTGCCACCGGATGCGGTCCAAAGGTAGGCGCGGGTGGTCAATCCCGGAGCCGGGATCTCCGTCTCGGTCTCCCATAGATCAGGCTGGATCTGTTTCATGGCGCTCCCCTTCCCGGCAACCCTGGTGCAGCGAGATTAGGACTTCTAGTTAGGTCGAAGTCAACTGTCGCGCCGATCGGATGCCCCGTACCTCCGGCCGAGCGTCAGCGAATCGTCAGCGCCGCTTGGCAGGGTTGCCTGCGAGGAGGCGATCGCGATGGACGTGATGACGGCGACGGTGATGTTCGTCCTGGTGCTCGGTGGTATGGCTGTGGCTCTCGGCCGGGCGATGTGGCCCCGCCGCTCCCGGCCGTTCGCTCAGCGGACGCTGCGCGGCGACCTGGTGACAGGCCTGGCGGCCGCGAGCGGGATCAGCGAGAACTACCGCCGCACCATGGACCGCTACCTGCGTGAGTTGCGGGGTGAGCGCGGCCAAGGCCGGAAAGCACGGAAAACGACGTGCTAAGTGTCGGTGGCCAGCCGTAACGTAGCGGGCATGCGGTTCCAGATCTTCGGCCAGCTCGCCGTCTGGAACGGAGATGTCCGCGTTCCGATCCCAGGAGCCAAGCAGCGCGCACTGCTCGGGTACCTGCTGGTGCACCACGGATACCCGGTGTCCGCCGACCGGATCATCGAAGCACTATGGGGCGAGGACGTGCCAAGCAAGGCGCGTAACGCGCTGCAAGCCAAGGTGTCCAGCGTGCGGGGCGCGCTTGCTCCCGGCGATCCGGAACGCGGTCGGACGCTGCTCCGCGCTGATGAAGGCGGTTACCGGCTCGCCGTGCCGGATGAGGCGATCGACGCGGCTCACTTCGAGAACCTGATCTCTGCGGCTCGCCGTGACTTCGACGGCGACCGGCTCGACCGTGCGTACCGGCTGCTGGACGAGGCCCTGACGATGTGGCAGGGCGAGCCGTTGCCAGAGCTGCAGGACCACCCGTACGCCGCGGTCGCTGCCGAGCATCTCACCGCCCGCTATCTGACCGCGGTCGAGTTCCACGCCACTGCCTGGCTGTCGGTCGGGGGCAGCCGCGACCTACCGGACAGATTGCTGCGCGTCCTCACCGAACACCCGCTTCGGGAGTCGTTGCGTGCGCTGGCGATGCGGGCACTGGCCAGGCAGGGCAGGCAAGCCGAGGCCCTCACCGTGTACACCGAAGGCCGTGAACTCCTTGCCGAGCAGCTCGGCGTCGATCCCGGCGCCGAGCTGCGTACCGCGCACGCGGACGTGCTCACGCAGCGGCCGATGGCCGCGGGTTCCGCGCGGGGCGCTCGAGTCCGCCTGCCAGCGGAGTCGACCAGCTTCATCGGCAGGCACCGCGACCGTGAGCGGCTGTGCGAGCTGATTGAGCGGGAACGGCTGGTCACCGTGACCGGCCCCGGCGGGATCGGCAAGACCCGTCTCGTGGTGAACACGCTGAGCACGATGACGCCGCCCTCGGACGGGGTCTGGTTCGCCGACCTGCGCAGCGCCGCCGAGCACGATTGCGCCAACGACCGTTTGACCGAGATCGCCGACACGGTGCTGCGGACGGTCAGGGACCGTGACGGCGCCAGCCTCGGTAGCGACGAGCGAGTCGTCACCGACCGCCACAGGGACCCGCTTGACCGCATGTGTGCCGGTATCGGCGGCAGGCACGCGGTGCTCGTGCTCGACAACTGCGAACACATTAGCGCTGACGTCGCCACACTGGCACGCGAGCTACTCGTGCAGTGCCCTGGCCTGCGGCTGGTGACCACGACCCGGGTGTTGCTCGGCCTGCCTGAGGAGGCCGTGCTGCGTCTTGAGCCGCTGCCAGTGCCACCCTCTGGCTCAGGGCGGGACGCCTGTCTGGCATCGGAGGCGGTGGCGTTGTTCTGCGCGCGGGCGCGGTTGACCGCAGCGGACCTCTCGGACGCCGACCTGGAGCGGGTCACCGCGGTCGTGCGTCGCACAGAAGGCATACCACTCGCGATGGAGGTCGCCGCAGGCCTGCTTCGCGGCATGACCCTTAACGATGTCGCCGACCACCTGCGAGATGACCGGCACCTGCTGCAGAACGCCAACGACTGCACGCTCAACGACACCATCGACCGCAGCTGGGGCCTCCTCGATCCCGCCGAGACCGACCTGCTGACCAGGCTCGCCACCATCGAGGGCAGGTGGGGGCTTGACGCCGCTAACGCGCTGGCTGGCACGTCGGCGTCGAACGACGAGGTGGCCGCCACCGTGGCACGGCTGGTCGAGCGCTCGCTGGTCAACTACGACCCGGCGAGCCCGCTCGCGCCGTACCGCTTGCTGGAAGCCATCCGTGACTACTCGGCGCGTAGGCTCGCCGGTCACCCGGAACGCGACGCCATCATGCTGGCCCACGCCGAGCACTTCCTGCGGTTGGCCGAACGCACCGACCCGCTGCTGCGTGGCGCTGACCAGCCAGCGGCGTTCGCGCTCCTCGGCGCGAGCCATCCCGACGTGCTGACGGCGATCCGCACCTTCCTGTCAGCGGGGCGGGTCGAGAATGCGTTGGGCGCTGCGACGGCGATGGGCTGGTACTGGTGGCTCAGTGGCAGGCGCCGCGAGGGCCGCGCCGTGCTGTCCGACCTGCTGAGCCGGATCACGGCGCCCGATGACATGCGGCAGGTCCGGACGGCGCGGTCATGGGCGGGAGCGCTGGGCTTCACCGGCGGCGACGCGGAGGAGGCCGTCGAGGAGTGCATCCTGGCGCTCGATGAGATCCCGACTCGCCAGTGGTGCACCGGCCTGCTGCTTGTCGCCATCCTGGTCGTCGACCGGCTGTACCAGCGCGGCGACCCGAACCGTGCCCGGCGGTTCCGGGAGCGGATCGAAGCGGTCGCGGAACGGGAAGACGACCAGTGGTACACGGCCGCGGCCCGGTTCACGGCCGGCGTCGAGGCCACGTTGCATGGCCGGATGCCGGAGGCGCGTCACTATGCCGAGGCGTCACTCGCTGGCTTCGTCGACTCGGCGGACCTGTGGGGGCAGGCGCAGTCGCTTGACCTGCTCGCCGGACTGGACGAGATGGCGGGCGACTACTCGTCGTCCCGACGCGCACGGGAGCGCGTGATCGAGCTCGCCGAGCGGCTGGGGCTGCGTGATGTACATGCGTACCAACTCGTCCGCATCGGCAACCTGTGTACCCTGACCGCCGACCTTGACGCGGCAGAGCGGCTCCTGCTGCATGCCCGTGACCTCGCAAGGCAGCTGGGTATCTCCAGCACCGTCGCCTACGCGGACAACGGTCTCGGTCTTGTGCTGCGACGGGCAGGCAAACCGCATCAGGCGCAGATCCGGCACGAGGCCGCCCTGCGGCACTATCGCCAGATCCGCTCGACCTCCGGTATCGCGTTCACCAGCGCGATGATCGGGCTGGCCGCCGGGGTCGCAGGCAATGTTCGCGATGCGCTGCGGTGGCAGCGGACAGCGCTGCACGCCGCGATCGCCAGCGGTGACCGCAGGGCCGTCGCGCTCGCGCTTGAGGGGCTGACCGTCGCGCTCGCGCCGTCGGAACGCGCCGCCGTGCTGCTCGGCGCCGCTCGCGCGCTGCGGGCCGAGTCCGGCACGCCGCGACCGGCAGGAGAGATCCCCGAGGTCGACAGGGTTGACGTCGTGTTGCGGGATCGGCTGACGCCCGATGTGGTTGAGCGGACGGCGCTGGCTGGCAAGTCGTTGGCCAGCGATCTTGACGAGCTCGGCAGCGAGGTCGACCGAATGCTCGACCGTTCGTAACCGTCAGGGAATCATCAGTCCGACCGGCGACAGTGGTGTCATGTTTCCTGTCTACTGTCCCCGGCACGGCTCGACGGTGCTGCTCGGGCTGAGCCACATGCGACGGATGATCAACGTCAAGCCGGGCGTCATTCTGCTCGAGTTCACCTGTTACGACGGTGAGGTCGTCCGCCTGCTCACCGGCTCCGGTGTCCCGGGAGAAGTTACGCTGCCGCCACGTTCGCCCGACGATCAAGGGGCGTGCGGTGCCACGCACGGTGGATAGAACGGGCGCACTACGCCTGCTGCGGAATGCGCACAATGCCTCTGGCATGCCGCACGGCCTCGTCGAGGAGGTGCGCCACCCTCCTCGGCCGCTCGACGAACCCGGCCGACTCCACCTCTGCTGCCGTGAAGGCGAGCGCGCCGGACGGCGTCGGTACGCCGCAGCGGACGAAGGCGGAATGCACCAGTTCGCGTGCCGCCGCAGACAATGGCGCGGCCCCTCGCGGCGAGAAGACAGTGCCGATCAGACCGCGCTCCATCAGCCGAAAGTCCGCCGCTGCGGCGAGCGCGAAGCCGGTGTCGATGGCGTCGCCGTTGACCGCCGCGATGACCGGCGCCGGGTGCCCGGACACCGCACGCAGCGCGGTGTCCTGGGCCGCAAGTAGGTCCCCGGCGCCGGGCGGCGCGACTTCGGCGCCGATGGCGAACGTGGCGCGGTGACCGGTCAGCACAACGGGCCGCGACGGGCCGACAAACTCCATCGCCGCGGCGAGTCGCCACAACAGCTGGGTATCCAGCCGGTTGTGTCCACGACCGTGCAGGTGGATCACGGCAACGCCGTCGCGTTCTTCGAGGTCGAGCATGCTCGGGGGCCTCTCTCAGCTGGCTTCCCGTTCCGCCGGCCAGACCAACGGCCTCGGGTACTGCGCCAGCGCCGCGACACCGGCCGCGGTGAGGGTGACGGCGTGGCGACCCGACGGCGTCGCGGGGCCGACCGGGCGGACGAGTCCCGCGTGGGTGAGCGTGTGCGCGAGCATCTGGTCGCAGCAGACGAGCCCGTCGATGAACATGTCCGGCTCGCAGCTGTCCGAGACCTCAGCGCGTCCGTCGGCCACCGCGGCGAGCATCGCGCGCGCCCGTGGCGACGGAGCGAGTGTGACCGTCGGTCGTGGCATCGGGATCGCCTCCAGTTGGCACCGGGTCCGGTGCGGGCAGGTCGCTGTCTGAACCCAGGAAACCGCGTCAGGGCAGCGATGGCGGTCGCAGTTTGAGACGCCAAGCGGGGGCACATGTCGACATGTCGCACGGCCGTGTGGTCTCAGCCCGGCACGTCGATGCCGTACTCGCGGATCTTGCGGTAGATGGTGGCGCGCGAGACACCCAGCGCCCGCGCTGCCGTCGTCTTGTTGCTCTCCGCGTCGAGCAACGCGCTGACGATGGCGTCCCGCTCCATCGACTCGAGCGGGGTGAGCACCCGCCTTGTCACCGAGCGGCACTCCGGCGGCAGGTCCTCCGGCAGGACCGTGCCGGAGCGGCGGTAGCGGACCACCTTGTGCAGCACATGCCTGAGCTGCGCGATGTTGCCGGGCCAGCTCGTCCGCATCAGCAGCTGTAGCGTGCTCCGCGCACACATCAGCTGGGCAGCCTTGCTCAGCTTCAGCAGCAGGAACGGCACCAGCTCCTTGACGTCGTCGATGTGGTGGCGCAGCGGTGGCACCGTC
>WHUD01000209.1 GCA_009377385.1 Actinophytocola sp. | reverse complement strand
GCCGCGCCCTCGCCGCCCGCGACGGCGGCTGCATCATGTGCTCCCGCACCGTCCGCTGGTGCCAAGCGCACCACATCACCTGGTGGGAACACGGAGGCCCGTCCGACATAGACAACCTCTGCCTACTGTGCTCCGCCTGCCACCGCCTCGTCCACCACGCCGAATGGGAAATCCGCACAGCCACCGACCGCAGGCCAGAATGCCTCCCTCCCGCCTGGCTCGACCCGACACGCCAACCGCGACGGTTCACCGCACCCCACGTCGAACCGCTCGGATAGCCAAGCGACCACAACCGCACACCGGCCCACCACGACCAGCACCGCTGGCCGTGGACAGCCGCATGCCCAGAATCCGTCCACACGGCACACGCCGGATCGCGCCCAGCCGCCACGTGGCGACGACCCGGCCGCTGGTTCGCCGAGCTACGTCACTGGTCCAGCAGCGGCAGGAACGACGCGCTCATGGTGCCGACGCCGGACCCGGCGGGTCGTGTCCCCAGCGACCTGCCGCCGTAGACGACGTCACCGTCGGCGTCCTGATAGGTCTGCCAGGTGCGGGTGTCGCCCTGGCCGACACCCGGTTCGGAGTAGTCGCAGACGCCGTTCGGGTACGTCTCGGTCAGCCGCTGCCACTGTGCGTCGGTGAAGGCGATCGGGTAGTAGTCCGACCGCCGTAGCGGCGTGAGCTGGCAGGCGTTGACGTCGTTGGTCACCGGACCACCCGCGATGCTGCGCGGCGTGCCGTAGCGCGTCTGGACCTCCGGCCGCTCGCAGACGGTGCCGACGCCGGGCACGGTGACCTGCTCCAGGCCTGGCAGGTTGGAGCAGCGGTCCTGCAGGTCGTCCGGCCGGTTGGCGACGATCTTGTCCGGCAGCGACCGGGCGCCGGTGTCGGCCTCCACTCTGGACAGCCACTCGTCCATGGCGAGCATCGCCTCGGTCGCCCAGTCCAGGTTTCCGATCAGCGGCGCTTCGCCGAACCACATCACGAAGTTGCGGGTGTGGCCGTGCTCTCGCTCCAGCCGCGACTTGGTCCAGAAGGCATGGCCGTAGTCGTGTGCCGCGCCCGGGTCGGGGCCGCCGTGGTTGATGATCGCGACGCCGGACAGGTTGTTGGCCGCGTTGATCAGTCCGCTGCGGTAGGCGTTGTCCACGGCGGGCCGGTCCCCCGGATAGCGACCGGGGGCTGGTTTGCCGTCGATGGTCAAGGTGCCGACCTTCGCGTTGAGGTCGACGAACTGCGCCGGGGTGATCTCGCCGTGTTCCAGCGCTTCCAGTCCATACTGGACACCCTCGTTGCCTGCCGGGACTCCGGCGAACCCGCGTCCGATCTCCCGCTCCTGCGGCCCCCACGCCTCGGGCTGTCGTGGCCCGAGCGCGTTGATCATGTAGTCGAGGATGAAGCAGCGTACGCCGCCCGGGTTGGTCTCCGGGTCATAGCGGGTACCCTCATCGCCGGGCCGGGTTTCGGGCACGCCCTCGCATTCGAAGGTCGGGTCGGACAGCCGTTCGGTGAACGCCTCGTCCGAGACGACGGCGTTGGCATGCGACAGATGTCCCTCGACCTGACCGAACTGGGTCGGCGACCACGCCACGCCGGGCTCCCATTTGGACGGAGCCTCGAAGTAGGCGCGCAGCAGGCGGTAGTCGAGGAACTGCGCCAGCGTGCTCATCGCGTCCGGATAAGAGCAGGTGGTGACCAGGCCCTGGTAGACGCCCGGATAGGCGTTGGCAATGGTGTTCTGCACGATCGAGCCGCCCGAGCAGCCGGTGCCGATGGTGTAACGGATACTTCCGTACTGCTCGATCAGCCGTTCCTTGGCCATGACCAGCGACTCCGCCTGGGTGAGCAGGTTGCAGTTGTGGCCAAGGTTGTTCAGCGCGGTGGACATCACGGCGAAGCCCCTGCCCAGCGCGGTGACGTAGCTGTCGGTGTAGCCGGGGATGTCGTTGAAGGTGCCTGAGTAGTCCGCGAGCGGCGCCTCCCCCGCCGCGTGGTCGGTGCCGCAGTCGCCGCCGTGCGGGACGAGCACCTTGTGGTTCCACTGCTCCTGCGGCGCCCACGGCTGCCACTCGTCGTCAGGCTGGAACAACTGCAGGATCTTGTACTGGTCGCGGTCCTGGTAGCCGACCTCCTGCCGCACGATGAACGGCACCTCGACACCCTGGTCGGTTGTCGTCATCGCGACGTCGGACGGCGGTTCGTCCGGGTCGTACGGCTTGAGGTCGGTATCGGCCGGGTTGGTCGACTTGTAGAGGAACGTGTACTTGGGCGGCTGGTTGCACGTGGTGTCCTGCGCGCCGTCCTGGCACTGCCACGGTTGGACGTGCGGGCCGGAAAACACCGGGCCGCCGTTCGGGTGGTTGGTGATGACGACCTCGTCCGACGCGCCGTCATCCGTCGCACGGAGGACGCTCTCGCCGAGCGGGAGGTCGGTGACCAGGCCCGCGAACTGGCCGTTCGGCCGCAGCGCGAAGGCGTCCGTGACGTCCCGGTCGCCAAGGTGCACCCGGACCTGATCGGCGTCGACGCTCTCCGGCAGGGCGATCGCCACCAGCGCATCGCCGCCAGAGACAAGGTCCGCACGGTTCGAGAGGACGTCGATGCGCAGCGCCCCGGCTGGCGCGGCCGACGCGGGCGCGACCAGCCCGCCGGTTCCGGCGGCCATCGCGGCCGCGAGCAGCAGACCCGCACCACGGCGGCGAACCCGGGACATCCAGCCAAAGGCACCCATGCCTTCCATAACGCCGACCACGCCCCGAGGTGACGCCAAACACGAACAGTAATCGCGATTCGCTGGTCGCGAGTCCCGAGATCCGGTGCCACTCACCCACACCCAGGCCCGCTCGGCTCCCGCCACGCCCGCACATTCGGGTCGAACGTCATCAGCTCGGGGCGCAGGTAATCGTGCGGATCGACCAGCCACCGCAACCTCGGCGACGCCCCGTAGAACTCCAACTCCCGGCGCATCGGTGCCTCGTAGTCGTCCGCGCTGCCGTACTCGGTGACGAAGTCGTGGTGCAGCGGGATGAAGACCTGCGGGCACAGCGCATCGACGTACATCGCAGGGTCGCGCAGGCCGTTGGTCAGCTGGTTGAAGCCGAGGACCGCGCCTGCCTGGACGTCCGTTGGCGGCAACGCGCGTAGCCGATCGAACACCTCGGGCGCCTGTTCCTTCAGCGGGCCGGAGCTGTCGTGCCAGGTGAGCGCGAAGTCGCGCACGCGGAACTGGTACAGCACGCTGCCGCCCTCGTCGCCCTCGGGCGAGTGCGCGAAGGCCCCGGGCCCAGGCGGATGCAGCAGCACCGACCCGGCGTCCGGCACTGGGAGCACGACGTTGGTCACGTCACGGTCCGGGTCGGGTGGTTCGGCTGCGGAGTGCACGTGCTTGATCGCGCTGACGTCGACGCCGGGCATCAGCCGCTTGTCGGTCCGGTATCCAGGCGCCGCGCCCGCCGGAATGACGCTGCGGCAGTCGATCGACGTCCCCGGCCCGCCGTATGCCTCGGCGTGCCCACGGGTTTGCGCGCAGTGTTCGGCGGTGCCGACCACAGTCGCGCCGGTGCGCACCGCGATCTCGCCCGCCGTGTCGGCGTGGTCGAAGTGCCCGTGTCCGATGAAGACGTGCGACGGGTCGAGTGCCACCAGTTCATCCAGCGTGGTCGGCACGTAGTTGGGTTGGTCCTCGCGCTTGTGGATGTAGGTGTCCAGCAGAACGACGTGTCCCCGGATCGACGCCGCCAGCGTCGCGACGCTGACCCACGACAGGATGACACGGTCGCTGCGCACCTCGCCCGTGCGTGGATCGACGTTCTCCGCACCGAAGACGTGCTGCCGGGCGGAGACGACATAGCTGTTCGCCGTAGCGGGCGCAACGCTGACGACGCTGAGGACGAGCAACGCGGTCAGAACCACGAACACCAGTCGACGCATGTCCGGTATAACGATCAACCGGCTCGATCGCTACGCGGCACCGGAACGCGGGACTTGCGACACCACAACGTGGGACTCGCGGCTACGGCGCCGCCTGGGCGGACTCCCACAGCTTGACGGTCAGCGCCTCGGCGGGCGTCTCCGCGGCGTGGCGGTAGCCGGTGCCTGCCCAGAGGGCGAGGCCGTCCGGGTCGTCCTGAGACGCCGCAGCGGCGCGCAGCGGCTGGGTGAGTTGGTTGACCATCGGATACCCGACCGGCGCCGTGGCGTCGTGGGCGTCGATGAGCCGGTTGCGGAGCCCTCGGGCGAGACGTCCGGAGAACGCGCGGGTCACCACCGTGGCGGAGAACCGAGGGTCGGCCAGCGCCCGCTTGTGCGCCGGTTTCGCCCCGGACTCCGGCGTGCGCAGATATGCCGTGCCAAGTTGCACCGCCTGGGCACCAACGCGGAGTGCGGCGGCGATGTCCGCACCGGAGGCGATGCCGCCCGCGGCGATCAGCGGCAGCGACGTCCCCGTCCGCGTCGCGGCCAGCAGGTCGAGCAGCGGAGTCACGGGTGGCTCGGCGTACGGATCGTGCATCCCGCTGTGCCCACCCGCCTCCGGACCCTGCACGCACAGCGCGTCCACTCCGAGCGCCGCGGCGGCACGTGCCTCGGCCACCGAGGTGACCGTGACGACGACGTAGGTGCCCACCCGACGGAGGTCAGCGACAACGTCAACGGGCGGCAGGCCGAAGGTGAACGACACCACAGGCACCGGATCCGCCACCAGGTGCTCGACCTTCTCCTCCCAATGGTCGTCATCGCTGGGATCGGGCTCCGGCAGATCGACGTCGTAGCGCGCGGCCTCGGCGACCAGTTCCTGCCGGTACGCGGCGACCGACGCGACGTCCGGCACCGGTCCCGGCACGAACAGGTTGACGCCGAACGGCGCGTCGGAGAGTTCGCGCAGCGTGCCGATCTGGGCGACCAGCGCCTGCGGCGCCTTGTAGCCCGCCGCGAGGAATCCCACGCCCCCGGCACGACCGACCGCCGCGGCCAGCTCAGGCGTCGACGGACCACCCGCCATTGGCGCCGCCACGATGGGCGTGCGCAGTTCGGCCAGATCAACCATCCCCATACCTCCCGCTGGACCGTTCGGGCAGTGGCCCGCAAGAACGGTAACCAATCGAGCGCCCTGGGCGACATGTCGACGCTCACACCTGCCGGGCAGGCCGCTGAGCCGTCAGAAGCCGCCGCAGTTGGCCTTGTCGAGGTCGGACGTTTTGGGGTTGACCTCGG
>WHUD01000208.1 GCA_009377385.1 Actinophytocola sp. | reverse complement strand
CGTCGTCCAGCGTAAATCAGCGCGCGCCGTTCTCCTCGTGCCGCACGGCAAACAGCGGCCGGAGCACCCCGGCCATAGCCGCCGCCATCTGGGCATGGCCCTCCCAGCCCCAGTGCATGCCGTCCGGGTTCCCTCGGCCCGCCATGACGTGCTCCCCGGTGACGGCCGCCTGGTCCACGATCGGCACACCGACCCGTTCGGCCCACGCGCTGATGGCGGCGGCGGTGCGGGCACGTCCGGTGTGCACGAAGCCGTACGACGCCGCGCGATGCCGGGGTGGCAGCACGCCGACGATCGGCAGGTCGGCGCGCAACGTCCGGAGCGCGGTGACCGCGGCGTCGAGGTACCGCACGGTCAGCGCGGTCGGCAGCACCAGCGGACGCCCGCGCAGCACAACGGACAACCTCGGCTGCGCGATCCGGTACGCACCGCGCACCGCCCGCCGCAGCCATTCCGGACGGAGGTACCGGAGCCCGGTGCGCAGGTAGGTCGGCAACGGCGACGGCAGCGAGTCCATCCCGCCGACGGCGAGCACCACGGCGTCCACCCGGTGCAGGTCCGCCCACACCCTCGGGTCGCCGATCAACGACCACCAGACGTCGCGGGCGGTCCAGCCGCGCCCGGCGACCAGGATCGCCTCCCCGCCGAGCTCGGCGGCGGCGAGGTTCGGCCAGAGTCTCGGCTCGTCGGCGGCGTAGGCCTGATCGGGACCGTGGAAGCTCAGCGAGTCCCCGAACACCAGCAACTGGGCGCCAGTGTCCGATGATTCGGACCTGCGAGCAGTCCTCATGCCTACCCGGTCATCCCAGCGTTGTAGGCCTGCAACCGCCACTGGCCCTCGGGGCGCGCCAACTCGACCCAGTGACAGTTGCCGATGCCGCCGAGCACCGTCCAGTGCTCCACGGGCAGGTCCAGCAGCCGCGCGGTGAGCGCCACGATCAACCCGCCGTGCGCCGCGAGCAGCGCGGCGTCCAGGTCCTCCCGTTCCAGGTCCTCGACGACTTCGAACGCCCGGTCGGCCACCTCCACACGCGACTCCCCGCCAGGCGGCGCCCAGGTAGCGTCGGCCCGCCAACGACGTCGATAGCCCGGCCAGCCCTCATCGACCTCGGCGCCAGTGAGCCCCTGCCACTGCCCGAGGCAGGTCTCGCGCAGCCGCTTGTCGATGCGCAGCGGCACGCCCATGCCCTCGGTGAACACCGTGGCGGTGTCGGTGGCCCGCCGAAGATCGGACGCCACGACCAGGTCAGGCGCGAACCGGGCCAGCGCGGGCACGGCGAACCGCGCCTGGTTCCAACCGATCTCGGTCAGCTCGGTGTCGATGTGGCCCTGCATCCGGCCACTGGCGTTGTACGTCGTCTCGCCGTGACGCCACAGGATGATCCTGCGCACGCCCGTCTCACTCACAGCTCATCGCCGACGTCGGCCCGCAGCCGCAGGCCGTCGACCTCAAGCTGCGGGCAGTCCTTCCAGAGTCGTTCCAGCCCGTAGAAGGCGCGCTCCTCGTCGTGCTGGACGTGCACCACGACGTCGACGTAGTCCAGCAGCACCCACCGGCCCTCGCGCGCGCCCTCGCGGCGCACCGGCTTGTGCCCGGTGGCGAGCAGCTTCTCCTCGACGTTGTCGACGATCGCGCCGACCTGGCGTTCGTTGGGCGCCGATGCGATGACGAAGACGTCGGTGATGACGAGTTGCTCCGAGACGTCCAGCAGGACGATGTTGGACGCCTTCTTGTCAGCGGCGGCCCACGCCGCCGTCTCAGCCAGCTCGCGTGCCTGGCCCGTCGCTGTCACCGTCGCTCGCTCCTTCGCCGTGTCACTGGGTGCGCTGGTCGAGCGTACCTGGCCGCCCCGTCAATCCCGGTAGAGCTTGTGCTTGTCGATGTAGCGCACCACACCGTCCGGGGTGAGATACCAGGTGGGCTCACCCTTGCGTACCCGTTCACGCAGGCCGGTAGACGAGATCGCCATCGCGGTGACCTCGACAAGGCTGACCTTCCCCGCAGGCAGGTGGTGGTCGTTGAGGTCATAACCCGGCCGGGTGACGCCAATGAAGTGGGCGAAGTCGAACATCTCGTCAACAGCGTGCCAGGTGAGGATCTGCTCCACCGCGTCGGCTCCTGTGATGAAGTACAGCTCGTCTTCGGGATAGCGGTCGTGCAGTTCCCGCAGCGTATCGACGGTGTAGGTGGGGCCGGGGCGGTCGACGTCGACCCTGCTGACGGTGAACACCGGGTTGGACGCGGTCGCGATGACGGTCATGAGGTAGCGGTCCTCGGCGTCACTGACGACGCGGTCCGACTTCTGCCACGGCTGGCCTGTCGGAACGAAGATGACCTCGTCGAGTGAGAACCGCGACTGCACTTCGCTCGCGGCGACGAGGTGTCCGTTGTGGATCGGGTCGAACGTGCCGCCCATGACGCCGACCCGTCGTCGTGCTGCCATAACGGCCCGAGCTTACGTTGGGGTGAACAGAGAGGCACGACGCGGTGCGCGGGTGGACCCCAAATCCCCTGACAGCAACACCCGCGCACCGCGGTCGACGTACCCGCGCTCCCCCGCGAGCACCGATACGCCGTAGGGACTCCCCCGCTGCCGGGTCATGACGCGGGCACCCGTGTGGTTCCTGTCGGTGGCATGCGGTAGACGTTGCGATGTGGACATCAGCTCGCTGCGCACCCGTGCCGACACCCTGCTGCGCGCCCTCGCGGGCGACGACGCCGTCCTGCGCGACGACCAGTGGCGCGCGATCGAGGCACTGGTCGCCGAGCGACGTCGTGCGCTGGTCGTACAGCGGACTGGGTGGGGCAAGTCGGCGGTGTACTTCGTGGCCACGGCGCTGTTGCGGGAGCACGGCGAGGGCCCGACGGTGATCGTGTCGCCGCTGCTGGCGCTGATGCGCAACCAGATCGACGCCGCCCGCCGCGCCGGAATCGCCGCGGTGACGATGAACTCCGCCAACCAGCAGGACTGGGACGACGTCCAGGCGTCCATCGCGGAGGGCACGGTCGACGTCTTGCTGGTGAGCCCGGAACGGTTGAACAACCCGGACTTCCGGGACGCCGTGCTGCCGAAGCTCGCCGCCACGGCGGGGTTGCTCGTGGTCGACGAGGCGCACTGCATCTCCGACTGGGGACACGACTTCCGCCCGGACTACCGGCGGCTGCGCACCCTGATCGCGGACCTACCGGACGGCGTGCCTGTGCTGGCCACAACGGCGACGGCGAACGACCGCGTGGTGGCCGACGTCGCGGAGCAAGTGATGCCCGGAGCCGCCGGTGCGGGTGCGTTGGTGCTCCGGGGAGCGCTGGATCGGGAGAGCCTGCGGCTCGCCGTAGTCACGCTGCCCACGCCGGAAGCGAGGCTGGCGTGGCTGGCCGAACGGTTGGACCAGCTGCCCGGTTCGGGCATCATCTACACGCTGACCGTCGCCGCCGCGCACGACATCGCGGCGTTTCTCCGCGACCGTGGCTTCACCGTCGCCGCCTACACCGGCAAGACCGACCCGGCCGAACGTCTGCAGGCCGAACAGGAGTTGCTGGACAACGACGTCAAGGCGCTGGTGGCGACGTCGGCGCTCGGCATGGGCTTCGACAAGCCCGACCTCGGGTTCGTGGTGCACGTCGGCGCACCGTCGTCGCCGATCGCCTACTACCAACAGATCGGACGCGCGGGCCGTGGCGTCCGCCGCGCCGAGGTGATCCTGCTGCCAGGGCAGGAGGACGAGGCGATCTGGGAGTACTTCGCGTCGTTGTCGTTCCCGCGCGAGGACCGCGTCACGCAGGTGCTTCGGGCACTGGACGGCCAGGAGAAGCCGCTGTCCACCGCCGCCCTGGAACCTCGCGTCGAGCTGTCGCGCTCCCGGCTCGAGCTGGTGTTGAAGGTGCTGGACGTCGATGGCGCCGTGCGGCGCGTCAAGGGCGGTTGGGAAGCGACCGCGCAGGCCTGGCACTACGACGCGGAACGCTACGAGCGGGTGGACAGGGCGCGCCGCGCGGAGCGGCGGGCGATTCGAGAGTACGTCGACCTGGACGGCTGCCGGATGGAGTTCCTGCTCCGCCAGCTCGACGACCCGCACGCCGCACCATGCGGGCGCTGTGATAACTGCACCGGCGAAGGGTGGTCCGCCGAGGTCGACGCCTCCGCTGTCGAATCGACGGGTGCGCGGCTAGCGCAGCCAGGGGTGGAGATCACGCCCCGGCGGCAGTGGCCGACGGGGCTCGGGTCGCTGGGTGTGTCGTTGTCCGGACGGATCAAGGCGGACGACCGGGCCGAGCCGGGCCGGGCGCTCGGCAGGCTGACCGACATCGGCTGGGGCTCGCGGCTGCGGGAGGTGCTTGGTGCTGGGGCTCCTGATGGGCCGGTACCCGCCGCGATGTTCGACGCCTGCGTGCGGGTGCTGGCCGACTGGGACTGGGCCGCGCGGCCGGTTGCGGTGGCCGGAGTGCCGTCGTCGACGCGGCCGACGCTGGTCAGCAGCCTGGTGGAGCGACTCGCGGAGGTCGGTCGGCTGCACGACCTCGGGTTCGTGGAGTTACGTGGGGGCGCGGCCCGGCGGGCGAACTCCGCGCTCCGAGTGGCGAATCTGTCCGAGCGGATGGCGCTGCCTCCAGCTCTGGCTCACGCACTCGCGTCGCTGGACGGCCCGGTGTTGCTGGTGGACGACTACACCGACACGGGCTGGACGTTGACCCTGGCCTCGCGACTACTCCGTTCAGCCGGAGCGCCAGCCGTCCTCCCTCTCACCCTCGCCACCACGAATTGAGGGCCGCCCTGGGCGCCGTCCGAGGTCGTGTCCCCCACTCCCGACGCCGTGTTCTTCACTCACGACGTCGTGTGCGTCGTAGCGTGCGTTGTGTCCCCCGTTCCGGGCGCTGTGCTCGTCGTTTAGGACGTTGTGTACCACCTGTGGGCACGCTCGCCGCCGAAGACTCAGGGCCGAGATCGGGGATTTCTCCTGATGCGCCCCGAGCGTCCCTCGCTTACCGTGTTGATCATGGAGCAGTCACATCCTGACGGCGGTTCTAGGCGGCCATCCCGGATCGGACTGTCACTACCGGTCGTCTTCGTACTCGCGCTTCTCGCTGTGCCGCGAGTTGTCCTGCACGACCTCCATGTCATTGAAGAAGGTACGTTTATCAATGCCCTCTTCGTTTTCGTTCCCCCGCTGATATGGATCGCGGTCGCGGTTGTCCGCATGATCCACCGCCCGATCCTGACGCTCTCCGTCGTCGGCCTGTGCTACGGGATGCTGCTCGCAGTCGGTCACCAAATCCTCTGGAACGTCAACAGCGGTGATGACCTTGTGACACTTGGTGGCAATTTGAGCGAGCTCGATCCTGGCGCTCAAGCCATTACTAAGAGAAACGAAAGTTTCTGTATAGTTTGGTTGTTTCTTCCTCTACGTATG
>WHUD01000207.1 GCA_009377385.1 Actinophytocola sp. | reverse complement strand
CGAATTCCGTCGCGAAACGCTCACTGTATCCAGAAAGTTATGTTCTTCTTAGTACGTCGGCAACGACATGATCACCCCCATCAAGAAACCTGCCCATCGCAATCTTCTGGACTGGGAGAAGGAATTCAACACGCAAATCAACAAGATCCGCTACGTCATCGAGCAGACCATCGCCAACTTCAAGACCTGGAGAATCATGCACACCGACTACCGCCGACCGCTTGCAACATTCACCACAACTATCTCAGCCGTAATCGCCCTACACTTCTACGCGATCAGCTGAATAACCCTCAAAATATCGTATAACCCGCATTCCTCAAGTTGCCGAGCATTGTCGGCGTACACGCCAGCACCCGAAGGCATATCACTCGCGACCCTGACAGACCCTGTCTCGCTTGAGTAACTTCTGAGCTCCTTGTCGCGAAGCGTCTACCGAGGCTGTGGCGATCCCTGCTGCTCACGGCCCAGCAGCCTGCGAGGAGGCTCATCATGAGGCGCTGGCATGCCTTCAGGTCCTTCCGGAGGGAGACGTCACAAGGCCCTTCGCGCGGCAGACGTCGATACCCCCGCCGGACGGCGACGGTCCTGGTCGCCGGGCTGGTGGGCAGCCTCGCCACCGTGGTGCTCGCGCCGCCCGCCGCCGCGGTGACCGTCGGCGACCCGATCAACGCGACGTTGCGCGCTGGCGACGAGGACGAGTCCGCCATCGCCATCAACCCGAACGACACCGACCAGATCGCGGTGATGACGAACGGTGTCGCCGGGGACGCCGGCCTGCCGCTGTCCATTTCGAACGACGGCGGCCAGACATGGACGCGCACCGTCTTCGCGACAGGAACCGGCACCGGCGGGGACGGCAGGCCCGTGGCGTGCTGCGACCCGACGCTGTCTTGGGACGAGTTCGGCAACCTCTACGTCGGGTACCTGCAGCGCACCGGCACCCGCACCATCGAGCTGTACGTCACCGACGACCTCGGCGCCACCTTCACCAACCTCGGTCCGGTCGACACCCAGGGCGCGACGGGCGCGAACCTGGACCAGCCGACCGTGGTCGCCGCCGAGGGATCGGTGTGGGTGACCTGGCGCGACGACTCCGGCGGCATCGCCGCCCGCGGCCGCACCGTGACCGGCGCGTTGACGGTCGGCGCCTGGGGCGCGGAACAGGACATCTCCAACGTCGGCAACTTCGGTGACATCGCCATCGGACCAGACGGCGGCGAGGTCATGGTCGTCTACCAGACGCCGACCGGCAACGAGGGGCCGTCGAACATCATCGTGCACCGCGATGCCGACGGCACCGGACCCGGCGGCTTCGGCGCCGGGGTGACCGTGGGCTCCACCAACGTGGGCGGCTTCGACTTCATCCCCGCGCAGCCCAAACGGTCCGTCGACGCCGAGACCGGCCTCGCATGGGACCGCACCGGCGGCGGCAACGACGACCGCATCTACCTGATCTACACCGACGAGAACCCCGACGAGAGCAACGACTTCGACGTCTTCGTGCGCACCTCGGACGACGACGGCGCTAACTGGAGCGCGGCGGTGCAGGTCAACGACGATACCGGCACCAACACCCAGCTGCTGCCGAAGATCGCGCTGGACCAGACCAGCGGCCAGGTGGCGGCGAGCTGGTACGACGCGCGCGGTGACACCGGCGGCGGGCCGAGCGCCGCCGACATCGACGGCACCGCGAACAACGACGTCACGCTGTTCGCGTCGTGGAGCAACGACGGCGCGACCTGGACATCGAACGTCGCGGTCGCCGACGCCCCGACCAGCGGCTACGTCAGCAACGGCAACCAGGAGCTCGGCGACTACACCGGCCTGGCTTTCCACGACGGCATGATGTACCCGTCGTGGGCGGACAACTCGAACTCCACCGGCGACAACCCCGGCGGCGGCTACAACACCCTCGACGTCTACACCGCGCGGGTGCTGCCGAACAACACCGCCCCGACGGTGTCCGTCGCCCCGGCCTCCGGCGACGAGGGCGACGCGATCGCGCTCGCCGGGTCCGCGAACGACCCCGACGGCGACGCGCTGAGCTACGTCTGGAACGTCACCCCCAACGCGGGCACCGACGCGGGCGCCGCGTGTGTGATCACGGCGGGTGGCGCCACCCTGACGCCGACGATCCGCTGCAACGACAACGGCGGCTACACCGCCACCCTCACGGTGAGCGGCGATCCCGGGGGCGACGTAACCGCGTCGAACACGGTGACCGTCGGCAACGTGAGCCCGTCGGTGACCTCGCCGTCCGCTAGCCCGATGACCATCGACGAGGGACAGAGCACCACGTTCAACGCGCTGTTCTCCGACAAGGGCTGGAACGACACATACAGCGGCTCGATCGACTGGGGCTTCGGCCCCGCCGAGGCCGCCACGCCGACGGTGACCGTCGACGGGTCGCCGGGTGTTACCGACAGCGGGTTCCTGTCCGGCTCGCACAGCTACCTGGACAACGGCGTCTTCACCATCACAGGCACGGTGACCGACGACGACGCCGGGACCGGCTCGGCGTCGGTCGACGTCACGGTGAACAACGTCGCGCCGACCGCCGTGATCGACGAGACCGGCACCATGCTGGTCAACGGCGTGCCGGTGCTGCTCACCAGCGCGGGCGACCCCGTCGACGTCAGCGGCCGCTCCACCGACCCCGGCAGCGACGACCTCACGATCAGCTGGGACTTCGACGACGGCCTGCCCGCGCCCGACGTCACCGCGGTGTACCTGCACGCCCCGCCGGACCCGGACCCGTTCCCGAGCCCGGACGGCTCGCCGCGCGACATCACCGACGATCGGACACACACCTTCGCCGACGCGTGCCTGTTCGACATCGTGTTCCGCTCGGTGGACGACGACGGCGGCAGCACGCTCGACACACTCGCCGTGATCGCCGTCGGCAATTTCGAACAGACAAGGTCGCACGGTTACTGGAAGACCGAGATGGCCGACCTCCGGCAGCGCGAGCACACCGAGGAGCAGCTGCAGTGCCTGCTCGACATTGCCGGGTTCATGAGCGCCGTGTTCAACGAGGAGCGCGACGCCTCAACGCTGGCGAAGGCCGTGCAGGTGCTCGAGACCTCGGGCGGCTCTTCGGCGCTCGACCGGCTCGACGCCGGACTGCTGGCGGCGTGGCTGAACTTCGCCGACGGCCGGATCGCGTTGGACGACATGGTCGACGCCGACGGCAAGAAGGGCCTCGACACCACATTCGGCGCGCTGATCGCCGAGGCGGAAGGTGTCCGGCTCGACCCGAGCGCGACCAAGGCGCAGCTCAACGAGCAGAAGAACCGACTGGAGCGGGTCAACGTTGCCGGGGTCTGATCCGTCGCGCCAGCGCGGCGGACCACCGTGAGGTCGAGGCGCTCGGCGGCGGAGAATGGGGTCATGCTCCGGAAACTGGGTGTGGCTCTGTTCCTCCCCGCCGTGCTGGTCGCGGTGCTCATCGGCTGGGTCGCCTGCTCGGATGGCCAGGCCCAGCAGGAACCGGCGACCGGAGTGCCGACGACGAGCAGGACACCCGGCGCGACCCACCCGCCGGAGAGCACCCACCCGCCGGCAAGTACCGCCGCCCCGACGGAGACACGGCCCGCCCCGACGACCGTCGCCGAGGCGGAAGGCTGGCGCTTCACCGCGACCGCCCAGGCGCCCGATGGCACCGTCGGGCGCACGGTGACGGTATGCACGGAGATCACCGGAACCAGCAGGGAACCCATCCTCGCCCTCGACGCCGCTCTGCTGCGCTCCGGTGCGGCCGACGGCAGGCGGGTGCACACCGACGACGTCGACATCGGCCGGGGCACGGTGCGACTCCGGTTCCCCGATGTCAGCGACGGCCGCTACGATCTCGCGCTCCGGCTCACCGTCGACGGCAGGACGGTCCCACAGCGACGACTGCTGATCCCCAGCCTGCGCATCAAAGCCGGGACCCCGGCAGCCGCCTGCGACTGACTCGCGCGTTCGTCCGGCATGACAGCTTCCGAGTCAGGTATCAATGCGTCGCACCTGAATGATCGACTCATCGATGTTCCGCGGCGTGAGAGCGCGGTTCTTCTCCGGGGTTGCCGGCGACGTCCTCGAACTGCCGCATCGATCGCGCCTTTCTTGCGCGTATCGTCAGGCGAGTTCGTCGATTTCGACATAGATTTCGCGGGTGACCTCGAGCTGGGCCCGGAAGCCGTGGAATCCGCTCGGTGGAGGTTTCCGCGCGAACAGCGCGACGGCGATCTGCCCGGCAGTCAACCGCTGGTCCGGGTCGTCGATCCTGTCGAAGGTGACCGGCGTAGCTGGCTCGAAGGTGTCGCGGAAGAACCGCTCCAACGTCGCCGCGTCGTCGGGCAACGGCCGGCCCGCCTGGTCGACAGCCGAGCCGGGCACGACCCGGATCTCGAGCAGCTGGTCGAAGTCCGGCCTCGCCGTGATGGCGTGGGCGAGGTAGAGCCGACCGGCCCGGCCGAAGCAGAGATAGCTCAGATCGGCACCCACATCGTGCTGAGCCTCGACGTCCAGCTCGCTGAAATGCACGACGCGATCAACGCTCACCTCGACGTCAGCGGCAATCGGTGGGTTCTTCCCGCCCTTCCGCTCGAAGTGGCCGCACACGATCGTACCGGTGATGGAGGCCCGCCGACCGCTCCCGTCCGAATCGAGTTCACTGATCGGGAACGCGTCCGGGACGAAGGTGTCATAGGACTCGGTCGCGATCGCGTGGTCGTGGGTGACGACCGCCGCATGCACACCGTCCGGCAGACCGACATGGAGCAGGACCTGGAAGTTGTGCGGGCGGGCGAACATGGGAAAGTGCGAAAGGTAGGGCGCGTCCCCGCCGAACAACAGCATGCCGTGCACGCCCGTCGTGTGATCGTGGCCCTGGTCGTGCAAATGGTGGTCACTCATCGTTTCCCCTTGGGGTGAGGTCGGCGTGCTGAAATACGACCTGACCGGACGTCGCCGATACCTGCACCGGAGTGACTGCTCGGGCTGAGACGCCACTCATTCAGCCGCATCAATCACCTGGACAGTCGAATATCAACTCATTCGACCCGTCCGAGCGTTTCGCCCGCACCCCGTCCGACGTGCGCGACGCCGACTGCGAGGTAGAGCGGGGCGCCGCAGTTGGCGGGTTCGTCGCAAAGCGGCGTAGTCGAGGTGACGGCGGCCCCTCCTGGGACAAGCCTCGGCAACGGTGGGCCGCGTCCATCACGGTCGGATACACGTCCGCCGGGCAGCGCAGAAATCCCGCACGCACAGGGAGAGGTACCAGCGTTCTGTGAGGCAGGGCACCGGCTACGACTCGCGCCAGCAGCGCCCCGACCGCCAGCGCGAAGAGAGCGAGCACGGGAATGAACGGGCTCATGAACCCATGGTGGGGTCCCGCGATCTAGGGCGTGTCTCACGGATCTTCGTGTGCGGGGCTGCGGAGCCAGATCTTGATC
>WHUD01000206.1 GCA_009377385.1 Actinophytocola sp. | reverse complement strand
CCACCGCCCGGCCCTCCCAGGCCGGAAATGACCCACAGATCAGTCAGGAGAGCCGGAAAAACGCGAGGAAATCGGCCATTGGTCTGCTCCTATCGCAGCGGAGCGCCCCACCGCACCTGTTGGCGGAGTTGGTTCTTGAGGAGCTTGCCCCCGGCGTTCCGCGGCAGCGCCTCGGTGAAAACCGTGGCGTACTGCGGGATCTTGAAGTCGGCGAGCGTGCTGCGGCAGTGTGCGATCACCGCGTCGACGTCGAGCTCGGCCTGGTCGGTGACGAGGACGGCGCCGACCTTCTCCCCCATCACGTCGTCGGGTACGGCGAGGACCGCGGCGTCGACGACTCCGGGAGCAGCGAGCAGTTCCGCCTCGACCTCAACGCTCGAGACGTTCTCCCCACCGCGATTGATGATGTCCTTGCTCCGGTCGATGATGTTGACGCGCCCTGCGTCGTCGACGCGGACGATGTCGCCGGTGTGCAGCCATCCGTCCACAATGGTTTCCGCAGTGGCGTCCGGCCGGTTCCAGTAGCCGGCCGTCACGTTGGCGCCCCTGACAACCAGCTCCCCGACGTTCGGATCGTCGCCGATCGGTACGACGCCGACGTCAACCGACGGCACCGCGTACCCAACGGATTCCGCGTGCTGAACCGCATCCTGGTCGGGCAGGACGGTGATCAGCGACGCCGTCTCGGTCATGCCGTACCCGTTCATCACGGTTGCCTTGCCGAACGCCGCCTTCAACGACCGCACCAGCGACGGTGCGATCGGGGCACCGCCGTACCCGACAATGCGCACCCCGGACACATCGGCGTCGGCGAAACTCGAGTGGCGAAGCAGCAAGGAATACACCGCGGGCACGGTCACCACAAAGGAAATCCGTTCCGCTGCCAACGCTTCGATCAGCTGCGGCACGTCGAGCGCTGGCATGATCACCGAGGTGCCACCGACGTACGCGGCGACAAGCAGTTGTGAATTGCAGGCCGTGACGTGGAACAACGGCACGGAGATCAGCGTGCGCAGGTCCGGTCCGCTGTCGCGCGGGATTCCGACGCAGCGAATCATGTTCTCGGCGTTGGTGACGAACGCCTGGTGCGTGGTCGGCACGCCCTTGGGGCGTCCGGTCGTGCCGGAGGTATAGAACAGCGCGGCGACGTCAGTGGCGTCGATGTCCTGCGCAATGTACGGTGCGCCATCGGGCAGCGGGGTATCCGCCGCGAGATCGACCGTCACACCGGCATCGCCGAGCACGAACTCCACTTCCGGCTCCGCTGACCGCGTATTGACCGCCACCGCGATGCCACCGGCCATCACTGTGCCCCAGAAGGCGAGCACCCAGTTCGTGCCAGCCGGATACCGCACGGCCACCCGATCCCCGTGTTTCACGCCGTTGGCCCGCAGCCCACCGGCCACCCGTGACGCGCGCTGCCACAGTTGCGCGTACGTGAGCCGATCCCCGCCGAGTTCGACGACCGCCTCGGCATCGGGCAGCGTGTCGACGTGCGCGCGCAGCATGTCCAGCAGCGTCGCGGGCAGGTCCGCATAGCGCCGGATGCCGCTACCCTCACTGGTCACGCCCTCCTGCTCGAAGGGATTGTGCGAGCGGGTGATGCGGATGACTTCACCGGTCATGAGGCGATCTCCGATTCGTGGAATCCGCCGGGGCGGCCGAGCAACTCCGCCGCCCCAGCGGTGGTCACCATCTGCGGCGGTGCGGGCGGCTACCGCACCGACTCGACGATCTGCTGGCGCGGCACACCGACACGTTCAAGCGCCTTGTAGAACGCCTGCGGGTCGGCCCAGCCTTCTGGGGCGAACGCTCCGGCCCGCTGGCCGACCTCGTCAAGCGCCAGCAGCGCGAACGCGGCGCACGCGGTGCCGGTCACTCCGCCCATGTTGTTCATCGCGTAGCCAGGGAGCATCTGCGTGCGTCGCCCGGAGACGGCAGGCTTGCCGTCCTTGGTCCCGCGGACCTGTGTCAGGAGCCCACCCTTGTACGGGAACGTGCGACGCAGCGCCGAGACACCGAGGAACTTCCACATCAGACCTGAGGTGCTGTCACCCCGCTTGACCTGCGCCCGCATTCCGCTGATGGAGTGCTTCCAGCCCGAGGGCGTGCCAAGGCCGCCAGTCACCACGTTGTGCACGAAGTCGACCGCGTCCTTCTGGGCGATCTTGCCGTTCTGGATGGCAAGTCCCATGCCACGGAAGAAGCCGTTCAGCGGAGCGGGGTCAAGGCCGCCAACGCAGCGGATGCGCTTCGCGTCCGGGTAGCGGTTGGGCAGCGTCACCGGCTCGGGGTGGGCGGTCTCGTAGAGCAGGACTTCGGGCTCGCCCGCCAAGATCGGGAACGTGTCGCTCTCCACGAACGTCTCGTGGTTGACTCGACGACCGTTCTCCCAGGTCAGGCAGTCGCCAGCCGAGATGTGCAGCATGTGCTCGAGGACGGCACGGCCGACGTCGGGCCGCTCGTCGCCGACGAGCCAGCACAGGTCGATCCGCTCGACGGAGTCCAGGTCGTTGGCCGCGTCGACGGCCATGACGTTGCTCATCCCCGGCGAAGCACCGCACCCGACGTAGATCGGGATGCCCGCGGCCGTGGCCTTCTCGTGCAGGTACAGCGCGTGCTCGGTGCTCTCGACGTCGTCGTCGAAGTCCAGGTACGGCACCTTGGCTTCAAGGCACGCCTCGATGACGGGCCCGGACGTGCGGACGTAAGGACCGGCACCCAGGACCACGAGCGCGGCGCCGTCGACCACATCGCGAAGGGTGCGACGGTCGAAGAGATCCAGACGCCGGACCGTGGCACACCCGGCAGGCAGTCGCTTGACCAGCGGTTCGAGGATCTCGGACCGGATGTCGCAGAGCACGAGGTCCCACTCGCCGTCCGCCTTGGCGAAGCGCTCGATCGCCACCCGGCACATCTCGCCAGCGGCACCGATGAAGACAACCCGACGCGCGCTCATGCGACACCTCCGGCGAACCCAACACAGAGCACCGCAACAGCACAACTGTTGGTCATAACCTTCTCCGTTCTGCTGCCGCCCTAAACTCGATCTCGAATTGAGATTGAGTTTATGCACGCGGGTTGGTCGCTGTCAAACGTCCGCCGTTGACAAGCGATCACGAACGGGGACGTGACACGGCTAGTACCGTGCAGAAGTTCAGATTCGGAGGACCCCCATGAGCTTCGACGACTACCAGCAGCTGACGTTCTCCCGCAGGGACAACGGCGTCCTGCTCATCACGCTCGACCGACCCGAGAAGTACAACGCCGCCGACGAGCAGATGCACACCGAGCTCGCAACGGTGTGGCAGGACGTCTCCGCCGACCCCGAGACCCGCGTCGCGGTCATCACCGGTGCGGGCAAGGCCTTCTCGGCAGGCGGGGACCTGGCCATGGTCGAGCGGATGGCAGGCGACTACGACCGCGTCTCCCACATGCTCAGCGAGATGAGCGACCTCGTCTACAACATCATCAACTGCGACAAGCCGATCGTGTCGGCCATCAACGGCGCCGCCGTCGGCGCGGGCACCGTCGCCGCGCTGCTCGCCGACATCGCCATCGCCGCCGACGACGCCAAGATCGGCGACGGGCACGTCAAACTCGGCGTCGCCGCGGGCGACCACGCCGCCATCATCTGGCCGCTGCTGGCAGGCATGGCCAAAGCCCGCTACTATCTGCTCACCGGCGAGATGATCACTGGAGCCGAAGCCGAACGAGTCGGGATGGTCGCCAAAGCACTGCCCCGCGACCAGGTCCTCGACGAAGCACTCCGCGTCGCCGACACCCTGGCAACCGGCGCACAGCAAGCGATCCGGCTCACCAAACGGTCCCTGAACAACTGGCTGCGCAGCGCAGGACCCACCTTCGACCAGTCAGCCGCCTACGAAATGCTCACCTTCCTCGGCCCCGACGTCGTTGAGGGCTACACCGCACTGCGCGAGAAGCGTGCACCCAAGTTCCCCTCCGCGCAATCCTGATCCGTGCGGCCGTGCTGGCGTGCCGCGCCCGAACCGCCTGCTCAGCGGGGATCCTTCGCTCGGAAGGTCGACGTGTACCAGCGGTGCGGCGTCGGCCGCGCCGAGGGCACGCCCGATGATCATCCGCTGGATCTCGCTGGTCCCCTCGAAGATCGTGTACAGCCATCGACGCCTCGCCGTGCCGGAACAGCGCCCGCTGGGCCGCCATCCACGACGCGCGCCATGTCAGCAGCCGAGCGGCGTCGATCTGGGTAGCGAGGTCAGCCAGCGGGAACGAGACACCCTGCTTGTCGATGATCGGCCCGCCGAACGCCTCGCGCCGATTGGCGTAGGCGGTGGCGTATTCCAGCGCAGCCCGCGCGATGCCGAGCGCCTGCGCGGCGACCATCGGCCTGGTCTGCTCGAAGGTCCCCAGCGTCACCGAGCCACCACCGTCGCTCGCGATCTTCTCCCTGGCGCGCTCGATTCGACGTCGCAGCCGGTCCTCGCCGCCGAGCAGGTTCGCGGCGGGCACCCGGCACGCGGGTGCGCAGGTTGCGGACGTCGCTGCCGCCCTCGGGCTCGGAGATGCACAGCGCGGCCGACTTGAGCGCGCCCGGCTCGCCGAAGCAATCCGGTGCCTACCGAAGCATCTGCTCCGGCGTCGCAGCCTGCCCGATCGCCGACAGCGCCAGCGCCGGCATGACGACCGCGAGCCCGATCCCGGCGCATCCCCAGAACAGCTCCTCCATGAACAGCGGCAGCGACAGTCCGGTCGGGTCGCCGATCAAGTCCCGGTAGAACAGCGGATCGTAGAAGCCGGCATCGGCCGCCTGCTCCAGCACCGGCCACGGGAACTCCTGCTCCCGGTCGTAGTGCGCGGCGGCGGGGCGCACGACGTCCTCAGCGAAGGCGTGCGCCCGCGCCACCAGGTCGTGTTGCGCCGGAGAAAGGCTCAGCGTGAACGCCATTCCTCCCGGCTACCCGCGCCAGGGCCCGCTCAGTCCCGGCCAGCGGTCGATCGATGTTTGGGCCATGGCCATCGGCGGGTACTGATACAGCAACGAGCAAGGAGCTGTCCTCGATGACTACTTCCTCGCCCTCAACCTCATGCATGACATCGTCACCGGCAAACGCACCGTGGCGGACGCCGGGCCCTACTACGGTGAGGAGTTCTTGAAGTTCCGGCGCAATGAACCCACCCCATACCTGGAGAAGCTCCGATTCGAGCCCGGTCGAGACACCGAACGGTATTCCTGCCGTCACCGTGCCGCAGCGGCCAGCTGCCGGGCCGCGGTGACAATGGCGTCGGCGTCGATGCCAGCGGCGTGGGTCAGCTCGGCGGGCTTCCCGGACACCGGCATATCGCGCACGGTGAGTTTGCGAACCGGCGGTCGCCGTGAGTCGTCGGCGAGCGCCCCGAGGACGGCGTCACCGAGACCGCCCTCCGGCCAGTGATCCTCGACGGTGACGATGCCCCGCGTCTCGGCTGCCGCGGACCGCAAGGCGGCCTCGTCGATCGGCTTGATCGAGTAGCAGTCGAGCACCCGGATAGGCGTTCCCTCCACCGCCAGTGTGTCCGCGGCGGTGACCGCGTCCTCACCCGTCACGACTTCCACGGCGACTGGAACTACACCATCGCCGCCAA